>NZ_JRVL01000009.1:0-25931 GCF_054823985.1 Acinetobacter sp. GN11
CAACTATCTTTTTTTGCGATATCATAGAGCCACAATAATGAGAACCAAGTCACATAAAACAATGCCGCAACAACAATGAAAACCATCATAAAAACAGAACCTTTACAGCGAAAAAGCCCGCTATTCACACTTGATAGCGGGCTTTTTATTACTTTGCTTTAATAGCGAATTAAGCTCTATTAAACAATTTATCCTTCTTGCATGAGTGAACCAAATTTTCCACGATTAAAATCATTAATCGCTTCCATAATCTCGGCTTTGGTATTCATCACGAATGGACCATAACCTTCAATTGGCTCATTAAGCGGTTGACCAGTTAACACCAAGAATTTAGTGTCTTCTTCTGCACTTAACGTGAAATCAACACCCTCACGAGACAAAATCGCAACGGTTTTGCCTTCAAGACGATTTGCATCATTGACCACAACTGCACCATCTAACACCACAACAAGCGTCGTATGACCTTCAGGTACATAGAGAGTATGTTTTTGGCCTTTAGCCAATTTACCATCCCATACATTTAATGGACTAAATGTAGTTGCAGCACCTTTTGCATCTGCATATTCGCCTGCAATCACACGTAAATGGCTACCATGCTCGTCTAGTGCAATGTTTGGAATATCTTTCGCTTCAATTGCTTGATATTTTCCAGGTGTCATTTTTGAATGAGCCGGTAAATTTACCCATAATTGCACCATTTCAAAAAGACCACCATGCTCTGCAAATTCAGGAGAATGGAACTCTTCATGTAACACGCCTGCACCCGCAGTCATCCATTGCACGTCACCAGTTTTAATGGTTCCGCCGCCACCGCTTGAGTCTTTATGAGTCACTTCACCTTGGTAGGCGATTGTTACGGTTTCAAAGCCACGGTGTGGATGCGAACCTACACCTTGCTGCTCAGCCGTTGGTGAGAAAGTATAAGGCGCTGCGTAATCTAGTAGTAAAAATGGGCTAAGGGTTTGGCCTAAACGGTCATAAGAGAATATGTTATATACAGGGAAACCATCACCCACCCAATGCATCTGGTTATTTTGATATGCACCAAGAAATTTCTTCATCTGATCTCTCCTATATATGTAGGATTTTCTTGAACTGGGATTGATTTTACGCCTCAATAATTGCAGTTTATAGATCAGGATTAGCAACACATTATTTCATCTATGAGACAATCATAAAGTTTGAGGTGCTCTTTTTAAGATCGTCCTATTTTTAAAATTCTTAATCCTATTTTTTAGACTTAATCACGACATAAAACTCAATTAGCATAATTTTAGGCAATGATGACCTAACTTAATAATTTTTAATTATTCATTTTGATAACACGAGGAAATAAAAATGGCTCAAGATTACGTGCGTTTAGACAAGGATAATGCTGCGGTTCTTTTAGTTGACCACCAAGCAGGTTTACTTTCTTTAGTTCGAGATATCGATCCAGATAAATTTAAAAATAACGTATTAGCGCTTGCAGATGCAGCCAAATATTTCAATTTACCTACTATTCTTACTACCAGTTTTGAAAATGGTCCAAACGGTCCTTTAGTTCCAGAATTAAAAGAACTTTTTCCTGATGCACCATTTATTCCACGTCCGGGTCAAATCAATGCATGGGACAATGAAGATTTCGTAAAAGCTGTAAAAGCGACAGGTAAAAAACAACTGATTATTGCGGGTGTAGTCACTGAAGTTTGTGTGGCATTCCCTGCTTTATCTGCATTAGCAGAAGGCTTCGAAGTATTTGTGATTACTGATGCTTCTGGTACTTTCAATGAATTAACACGTGATGCTGCTTGGGACCGTATGTCTAAAGCAGGTGCTCAGCTTATGACTTGGTTCGGTATGGCATGTGAGTTACACCGTGACTGGCGTAATGATGTGGAAGGTCTTGGTGCACTCTTCTCAAATCATATTCCTGATTATCGCAACCTGATGACCAGCTATAGCTTTAATACATCGCAAAAATAAGTTCAATTACCAAGATTAGAGTGCTTTAAGCATTCTAATCTTGAATTTAAATGGATTGATCTGACATTGATAAGCTCTTTTGATGATTTTTATTATTTCTATTTAGTCGTAAAACACGGCGGCTTTAGTGCGGCCAGTGAAGCTGAGAATATTAGTAAATCTAAGCTTAGCCGACGGATTATTGACCTTGAAAGTAAATTTAATGTCAGCCTGATTCAAAGAACGACCCGACACTTTAAAGTGACCGACTTGGGTCAAGAGTTCTATGAAGAATGCTGCAAAGTTATAGCTCAAGTTGAATGTGCAGAAAACGTTTTGTTAAAGCAAAAAAGTGAACCTCAAGGTTTAGTAAAAGTAAGCTGCCCACCGCTTATGATGCATTTTCAAATTAGAAAAATTTTAAATCAGTTTTTAAAAACCTATCCAAAAGTTGAGATTGCACTCGAGCTGACAAGCCGTCGGGTAGATATTTTGCATGATGATATCGACCTTGCTATTCGGACCAATTTCGAACCCAATGAAGATTCGAATTTAATTGTTCGTGATGTGATTAAAACCGACCACTGTCTAGTGGCTTCGCCCGAATTACTTCAAGGCCGTACTATTGAGAATTATTCCGAATTACAAGACTTTCCAAGTATCAGCTTAGGTACTCAAAAACAAAACCCTGTTTGGCATTTATGCAATATTCGTAATGGTGAATCGGTTGATGTGCCTTATCAACCACGAATCAAAAGTAATGACTTAGCAGGTGTCTACTATGCCGTGATGGATGGTTTAGGCATTGCTGACCTTCCTTTTTTAACTGTTGAATCGGAAATTCGTAAAGGCACACTTGTTCATATTCTTCCTGACTGGAAGTCAAATATTGGCATGCTACAACTGGTTTATGTGTCTAGAAAAGGCCAACGTCTTGTAGTTGAAAAACTCATTGAAACGCTGATTGAAGAACTGCGACGTTTGCCTGAAAGCACTCAAGGTTATTCATTTTCATAATGCATTGAGTACTTCTTTTAGTAGAGAACAGATGCATTCTGTTTGAGTTCTTTAAACTTTGCTACAAGAAAATCAATTAACAACTTTACTGAAGGCAACAATCCACGCCTGCTTGTATACACCAAATGAATCATTTCAGGAGGAAATTGCCATTCAGGCAATACGTTCACGAGTGTTCCTTTAGCAAGATCTTCATAGACCACAAGTTCTGGTAATTTTGCTACCCCCAATCCTTGTAACGTGGCGTTTCTTAAAGCAGTTAAATCCGTAGTAGTGAACCGAGGGTAGCATTTTACTGTAGCTTCTTGTTGGTCTTGAGAATAAACATGCCATGCATATTCGGGTGCAAAAGATTCCATCATTAAAATAGGCCAATCGGCTAATTGCTCAGGTCTTGAGATTGAAAAATATCGACTGGTTAAATTAGGACTAGCAACAACAAACTGCCGAGCCAAAGCCAGCTCACGAACAATAGAATCACTATCTGGTAAAGGCAAAGGCCGAATTCGAATGGCCAAATCAAATCTTTCATCAATCAGGTCGACTCTTCGGTTTGTCGCCTCTATATGTAGTTTAATTTTAGGATAAAGCGCCAGAAATTCATTGAGCATTTCACTCACATTAATGTGCAGTAAGTTTGTTGGACAAGACAATTTAATTAGGCCACGTGGTTCCGCTGTTAAATATTCAATCGCCTCTTCTGCTGCCTCTGCTTCAATCAGCATTGCCTTACAGTGTTGGTAATAAATCTTGCCCACCTCAGTAATCGAGACTTGGCGGGTTGTTCTATTGAGTAACTTCACACCAAGCCGATTTTCTAGTTCTGCCATACGTCGGCTTAATAAAGACTTGGTCACCATCAACTCGTGACTCGCAGCTGAAAAACCGCCGCAATCAATAATCTTTACGAAAAAAAAGAGGTCATTTAAGTCTTTCATCTGGTCATCCTGACATATCACATATTAATCACAGTGTATTTCAGCAAGCTGAATATAAAACATACCATATTGTTCTTCATGCATGACAATGATTTCTATTTTAGATATTTTTCGCCATTTATCCTATTTGTAATATGAATTACACCCTCATCAACGAGAGCATATAACAATGACAACTCCAGCAAACTTCAATGGTCAACGTCCAGTCATCGATCCAGATGATTCAGTCATGCTTTTGATCGACCACCAAAGTGGTCTATTTCAAACTGTAGCAGACATGCCAATGACCGAATTACGTGCTCGTGCAGCAGCATTAGCTAAAATCGCAAGCTTGTCGAATATTCCAGTGATTACAACCGCTTCTGTCCCACAAGGTCCAAATGGCCCCCTTATTCCAGAAATTCACGCAAATGCACCTCATGCACAATATGTCGCCCGTAAAGGTGAAATCAATGCTTGGGACAATCCTGAATTTGTAGCTGCAGTAAAGGCTACTGGCCGTAAGACTCTTATTATTGCAGGGACAATTACCAGCGTTTGTATGGCTTTTCCAGCAATTAGCGCGGTTGCAGAAGGATATAAAGTTTTTGCAGTGGTTGATGCTTCAGGAACTTATAGCAAAATGGCGGAAGAAATTACGTTAGCGCGTGTTGTTCAAGCTGGTGTAGTTCCTATGGATACGGCAGCAGTTGCTTCTGAAATTCAAAAAACATGGAATCGAGATGACGCACTTGAATGGGCACAAGTTTATACTCAAATTTTCCCTGCCTATCAGCTACTGATTGAAAGCTATACCAAAGCTCAAGAAGTGATTAAAAATAGCGAAGTTTTAGACTCAGCACGCTAAGTCCAGATCTTATCTAAAAAAACCGGTCATGAATGGGCATGACCGGTTTTTTCTGAAACATCACATACAGCATAACTGCATGCTTTCGTTCAGAACAAAACGAACTCGCTTTGTTCCTTACTCAGATAAGTCTACGCAGAGGTATTTCATTTCGACATATTCTTCAATGCCGAATTTTGAACCTTCACGACCTAGACCTGACTGTTTTACGCCACCAAACGGAGCCACT
Organism: Acinetobacter sp. GN11; assembly: GCF_054823985.1. Taxonomy (NCBI): domain Bacteria; kingdom Pseudomonadati; phylum Pseudomonadota; class Gammaproteobacteria; order Moraxellales; family Moraxellaceae; genus Acinetobacter; species Acinetobacter sp. GN11. The sequence goes on from NZ_JRVL01000009.1 coordinate 4,976, forward strand.
TCATTTGAAATTGCGCCTGTGTTAATGCCGACCATACCGTACTCAAGTGCTTCACCTACTCGCCATTGACGAGCTGTGCTTTGAGTAAACAAATAAGCAGCTAAACCGAACTCAGTATCGTTCGCCATTGCCACTGCTTCATCTTCAGTTTTAAAACGGAAGAGTGGTGCAAGTGGACCAAAAGTTTCTTCTTTAGATACTTTCATGTCTTGCGTTACGCCAGTTAACACAGTCGGTTCAAAGAATGTGCCACCTAGTGCCGAGCGTTGACCACCAATACGAACTGTCGCGCCTTTCTCGGTTGCATCTGCAATATGAGACTGAACTTTTGCAATCGCATCTTCATCAATTAAAGGTCCTTGAGTTGAACCTTCTTGACGGCCATCACCCACTTTCAATTTAGACACAGCTTCAACCAAACGGTCTGCCAACGCATCATAAATACCGTCTTGAACATAAATACGGTTAGCGCAAACACAGGTCTGACCGCTGTTGCGATATTTACTTGCCATAATGCCCTGAACAGCTTGTTCAAGATTGGCATCGTCAAATACCACAACTGGTGCATTACCACCAAGTTCAAGTGAAAGTTTCTTAATGGTTGGCGCACATTGTTGCATCAAGATACGACCAACTTGGGTTGAACCCGTGAAGCTTAACTTACGAACAATATCGCTTTCGCATAGAGTTTTACCCACTTCAACCGCATCACCACTAATGTTAATTAAAACATCTGCTGGTAAGCCAGCCTGTAATGCTAATACTTCAAGCGCATAGGCAGTTAACGGCGTTTGTTCTGCTGGCTTAACCAACATTGAACAACCCGCAGCAATTGCTGGACCTGCTTTACGCGTAATCATGGCCGCTGGAAAATTCCACGGCGTAATTGCAGCGGTAACACCAATCGCTTGTTTAATCACGAGCAAGCGTTGGTTTGGCAAAGTTGGCGTTAACACTTCACCATCAACACGGCGAGCTTGCTCAGCAAACCAACGGATGAATGATGCTGCATAACCAATTTCACCACGTGCTTCTGCCAATGGTTTACCTTGCTCAGCCGTTAAAATCTGAGCGATATTTTCTTTGTGCTCAAGCATGAGGTTGTACCATGCCAATAACACATCAGCACGAGCCAAGGCAGTTTGCTTTTTCCAAGCAGCCTGCGCTTTTGCTGAACGATTAATTGCGGCTTCAACCCCTGCGCGGTCATAGGTTTTAACCCATGCCAAAGTTTCACCCGTAGCAGCATCATTTACCTCGATATAATCATTTGATGCAGGTGCTTCTAATGAAATATCAGGATGTTTTAATAAATACTGCAAATTATTTTGAATCATGCAGATTGCTCCATCGCTTTTGCACTCCCTGCTTTGAGTGTCGTAAAACCTTGTTTCAGGATATCAAGACCTTGACGGAATTGCTCAGCAGGAATGGTTAATGGATATAAGAAACGAATTACATTACCGTATTTACCACAAGTAAGAAGTAACAACCCATTTTCCATTGCATAGTTTTGTACAACTTTTGCTTGCTCAGCAGTTTCAAGCTCTACAGCAACCATTGAACCTAATGCACGAATATCAGTCACTACATTGCCTGTTGCTTGCTGAATGTCTTTAAGCGAAACAACCAACTCAGCGCCTAGCTCATTTGCACGGTCGCATAAGTTTTCTTCTTCAATCGCATCAATCACTGCATGCGCGGCAGCAACGGCAATCGGGCTACCTGCATAAGTACCACCTAATCCACCTGGGTTTGGTGCATCCATCACTTCTGCACGGCCAACTACACCCGAAATTGGGAAACCACCGCCCAAGCTTTTCGCCATCGTGATCAAGTCAGCTTTAGTCTCGTAATGGTTCATTGCAAACAATTTACCAGTACGTGCAAAACCAGACTGAACTTCATCTGCTACCAATAAAATACCGTGCTTATCACAAATTGCGCGTAAACGTTTTAAGAACTCGGCTGGTACAATATGGAAGCCGCCTTCACCTTGTACTGGCTCAAGCACAATCGCTGCAACATCATGCGGTGCAATATCTTCACTGAAAATATCTTCAACGCTTTCAATTGCCGCGTCTACTGAAATACCTTTTGCAGGCACAGGGTAACGTGCGTGGAACACACCCGCTGGCATAACACCGAAATCACGTTTGTAAGGTGCAGTTTTACCTGTCATTGCCATGGTCATGAATGAACGACCATGGAAACCGTTACCAAAAGTGATAATGCCGTGACGACCAGTGTAACAACGGGCAATCTTCACCGCATTTTCAACAGCTTCTGCACCTGTTGTGAAAAAAGCAGACTTCGCAGGACCCGCAATTGGTGCACGTTCATTAATACGCTCAGCTAAAGCGACATAGCTCTCATAAGGTGTAACTTGATAGGCAGTATGAGTAAATTTAGTGAGTTGTTCAGTTACCGCTGCAATCACTTTAGGGTGGCGATGGCCTGTATTTAAAACCGCGATACCACCAGCAAAGTCGATAAATTGGTTGCCTTCCTTGTCCCAAAGCGTGGCATTTTCAGCTTTTTCAGCGTACCACTGACACATCACGCCTACACCACGTGGAGTTGCTTGCTGTTTACGTGCGTTAAGTGCAGAATGTTGATTATCCATTTGATTCCCTCATATTTTTCATCATCAGTTGCAGCTTTGGTTTTTACATCCTGTGCTTAATTTTCAGGGTGCTTTACAACAACTGCCTATGCATGTAATTTCGCTCGTCTGGCGGCAACTGACGAGAGCCATTTTTTAACTGTAGGAGAGAGCCAATTGCGTAGTTTACTTGGAGATCATTTGTTACAACGGCTCCAACAGGACATCGAGGGTAAACTCCATCAGCGACTTTTTCGTTGTCTACGCGCTGCCATTATTGATGGAGTGGTTCAACCAAAAACGCGCTTGCCCGCTTCACGCGATTTGGCCAGTGAAATTCATGTTTCAAGAAATACAGTTCTTACAGCTTATGAGCAACTACAGGCTGAAGGCTATTTAGAAGCACGTACAGGCCATGGCACATGGGTTGCAGAGAAACTACCCGAAAGCTTTTTAAATACAAAAAATGAAAAAAAGAACACCAATATTCATAAGGTTCAAAACTCTTATGCGCTATCGCAACGCGGTTCAAATTTATTAGGCTATGCCGCAGCCTCTCCACATCAATGGGGTGCATTTGTGCCTGGAGCTCCGGACGTTACCGAGTTTCCACATCATATTTTTAGTCGTATTCAAGCAAAATTAAGCCGTGAGCCAGACATTAACCGCCTTATCTATAGCAACGCGGGCGGATGTATTGAACTTCGAAGTGCGTTGGCAGACTACTTACGGGTTGCCCGTTCAGTTCAGTGTGATGCTGACCAGATTATTATTACCGAAGGTATTCACCAAGCGATTGATTTAGTCTCACGTGCACTTAGCGATATTGGTGATCGCATCTGGATTGAAGATCCGGGCTATTGGGGAATGCGCAACATGCTACGTATTAATGGCGTAGATATTCAACCCATGCCAGTCGATGCCGAAGGCATTATCCCCGAAGAAAATCCAGCAAAGCCGCCCAAGTTAATTTTTGTCACGCCATCACACCAATATCCACTAGGTTCGCATTTAAGCCTAGATCGCCGACGCAAATTGATTGAGATTGCCCGCCAGCACAATAGCTGGATTGTAGAAGATGATTACGACAGTGAGTTCCGTTTCTCAGGCCAACCATATCCGTCTTTACAAGGCTTAGAAAATGATGCACCTGTGCTGTACATGGGCACGTTCAGTAAAACCATTTATCCATCTTTAAGAATTGGCTATCTGGTGGTGCCTAAGCCGCTCTTTTCACCGCTACGTATTGTGGCAGCTGAGCTTTATCGTGGTGGACATTTACTTGAGCAAAAGGCCCTAGCAGAATTTATTCGTGAAGGTCATTACGAGGCGCATATTCGTCGTATGCGTTTACTTTACGGAAAGAGACGCGATTATTTAGTCAGTCTGATTAAACGCTATCTTGGCCCCGAATTTATTCATGAATATGACGAAGCGGCAGGATTACACTTAGTTTTAAAATTGCCAAACTCTTGCGATGATGTCGCGATTGCAGCAACCGCACTCGAACGGGGTGTCAAAGTTCGCCCACTTTCACAGTACTACATGCAATCGCATGCTCACGCAGAGCGCGGCTTACTCATGGGCTTTGCCTGTGTAAATGAAAAAGACATGGTGATGGCTTTTGGTGTATTGCTCCAGTGCTTACGTGAAGCGGGTGTACAAACAATTAATTAAGTCTGTTTTTGCCCCCCAATCAATAAAAAAAGAGCCTCAAAATGGGACTCTTTTTTTATTCTGAAAATACTAAACTAAATTTTCTTCTTGAGTATGAGTGAGATGGGTTGTTCTACGCTCTTTACCCCACCCTAGTTTTTCCGACAATATTCCAAAAAACACAATAATGCCGAACAATGCTGTGGTGTAAATCACTTCTTTAAAATATGTACCTTCAATCAACATGGTAAGAATTGCACCAATAATTGCAAAGATCACTACATAAGTTAAGTAAGGGAACATCCACATTTTAAAGTCAATTTTAACGCCTTCAGCTTCGAGTTTTTTACGCATACGGAGCTGAGAATAGGCAATCGTCAGGTACACATACAGTGTTGCTGCACCCGTCGTCAGCATGAAAAAGTCATAAACATCCATACTCTTAGTCGCAGTTAAAACCACGGCAATCAAAGAGAAGAAGCATGACACAATCACACCAATCCACGGACTGCTTTTGCTGTTTACAGAGCCAAAACTTTTTGGGGCATCACCACGTTTAGCCAACGAAAATAGCATACGTGAACAGGTATAAAGTGCTGAGTTAAAGCAACTACATACAGACGTTAAAACCACAAAGTTTACGATATGGCGTGCACCCGGAATACCAAGTGCACTTAACGTTACGCTATAGGTTCCCCAAGTCGAATCTTTCAAAAGTTCATTGTTATGAGGAATGAGACATACCGCAACGAACATTGAGCCTACATAGAATAAAATAATTCGCCATACAACCGAGTTCGATGCTTTACGAATTTCTTTCGATGGATTTGCCGATTCTGCTGCTGCTACAGTGACAATTTCAGCACCAATATAGGCAAACATGACCCCAAGCAAGGCGGTAATAACGGATGAACCACCATTAGGCATAAAGCCTTGAGAGGTTAGATTACTAATACCTGAAGCAGCTGGATTGCCCCAAGGCCACAAATGCATGATGGCTAAACTACCAATCACAAGGAAAATAACAATCGCAATAACTTTGATGAGCGCAAACCAGAACTCAAATTCGCCATAGTTTTTCACGTTTTGTAAATTGACTGCGACCAATGCACCAATCACGACAACCATATAGGCCCAGATCGGTATAAATGGGAACCAATTATTTAAAATTTTACCTGCCACATAGGCTTCCCATCCCATGAGCATTGCGAGCGTACACCAATACAACCAGCCAATTGAAAAACCGGCCCAACGACCAATTGCACGGTCAGCATATGTTGAAAAAGAGCCACTATCAGGGTTTAAAACGGCCATCTCGCCTAACATACGCATGATGAACCAAACGAGTAGACCACCCAAAGCATAGGTTAGAAAAACTACAGGTCCAGTATTGTAAATAATACTGCCCGAGCCCACGAATAAAGAGCCACCAATTACCCCTGCAATCGAGATCATCGTTAAGTGGCGTGATTTGAGTCCATGTTTTAAACTTTGGGAGTGATTGGCTTCAGAACCATTTTGATGAGCTGCCATATCATTTTCCTTAATATATGGAGGATATCGGCTAGTCTCGGAAAACCTCCGAAGCCAAAAAATATCCCCTAAAAATTTAGCCGTTCTGCCCAATTCCTAAAACAGAAAAATCACTGAGCTTATCCGGCGCTTCCGTATGCATACTTCCAATGGCTTTAATTTGTCGTTTCGGCAGTCAAGAAACGAGAGCCATTTTTGGAATAAAAGAGAGAGCCAATTGCAAAATTTATACGCAAAATTGGCTCTTTTTGTCTGAAATGCTGGTAAATGGTTTTAAGTTTTTATTCTGAAAATAATTAAGTTTTACTTTAATAAGATTGGAATTCTTTAGTTTTGTTCAGAAATTAATAACGCTTTTGTACCTGTTTCCAAGGCTCTAAAGATATGTTTCTGGTCGGCAGGGTAACAAATATAATCTCCGACACCGAGCTCAACAGCTTCATCAATTAAACCCACCAAAGCTTTACCTTCGACCACAATAATGTGTTCCACAGAACCAACTGGATGAGGTTCTGAAAGACGGTCTTCACCTGGCTCAACAATCAGTAAATACACATCACGGCGGGCATGTGGCGGACAAGTTGCCAATAAAATGGCCTTGTAATTAGCAATCTCTGAACTCACTGTTGGACCATCGCCACAGCGAATGACTTGTACCTGATTGCTCGGTTCTTCCATCAAACGTGCAAATGGAATATTTAACGCCACACAAAGTGCCCATAAGGTTTCAATGCTTGGATTACCTTGACCAGCTTCTAGTTGAGAAAGTGTAGACTTGGCAACGCCTGCACGACGGGCAACCTCTGCCAAAGAAAGCCCTGCTCTTTGACGTTCACGATTTAAACCTTTGGCAATAATTTCAATTGGCTGAGACATTCACCACATCCGTTCTATAAAAAAAACGATCGTTCGTTTTGACAAAACAATCAGACTTATTCATTATAATGGAAAATCGTTCATTATATCATACTATGTCAACATACGCTCTCATTAAGAAACTTAGTAAAGACACCACCCGCTCGATTTTCTTTGTCTGTCTAGCAACCAGTGTTGTTGGTATGTCTTTAGGTTCACTCGCCGCAAGTTATGGCTTAGCGCTCTGGATCCCGCTTTGCCTATCTGTATTTGTGCTCGCAGGAACTGCTGAATTTATTTTTATTGGATTCTTGGCTGTAGGTGGTAGCCCGATTGCTGCTGCAATTGCAGGACTACTCGTCAATTTAAGACATCTGCCTTTTGGTATTGCGGTCAATGAATTAATCAGAGGTAAATTCTCTCGATATTTCGGGGCTCATATCATGAACGATGAAAGCGTTTTATTTGGCATGGCACAGCCCGATTTCGAGACAAAAAAAGCCGCTTACTGGCTATGTGGTATAGGTATCATGCTCACTTGGCCACTTGGTGTCACTGCGGGTTATTTTATTGGAAGCGCTATTCCAGACCCAAAAACATTTGGTCTAGATGCCATTTTCCCTGCCATTTTAATTGCACTTACTTTTAATGCTTTAAAGAATAAATCTACTCGAAAAGCTGCATTTGCTGGGTCAACTTTGGCACTGATTACCACACCTTTTTTAGCCTCAGGACTTCCAATTCTGATTTCACTTTTTGGCTTAATATTTGGTAGAAAAAAATGAATCAACAATTACTCATTATTTTGGGCATAGGCTTGCTAGCACTTGGAACATATGGGATCCGTTTTGCTGGTTTTCACTTGGGTGCCAAGTTTACTTTTTCTGAAAAATACCAAGTTTTACTCTCAAATGGCGCAACGGTTTTACTGTGCGCTATTGCAGTGACGACGACATTTTTTGAAGGCCAACATTTCGCAGGTTTTGCGCGTATATTCGGCGTTGGACTAGCGCTTTTCTTGGTCTGGAAAAAAGTACCGCTTTTATTGGTGATTTGCTTAGCAGCGGCTGGCACGGCCCTGATACGTTTGCTTGGAATTGAGTAATAAAAAAGGCGAGATAAACTCGCCTTTTTTAAACTTTGATTAGAACGGTAAATCGTCGTCTAAATCAGCTGGTGCAGACGCAGGCTGTTGTGGTGCTTTAGGAGCAAAGCCACCACCTTGCGGGCTGTTGCCACCATTACCAAAACCAGCTGGGTTGCTGCCATAGCCGCCACCACTATTTTGGTTATAACCACCACCTTGGTTATTATTATTTTGATAACCATTACCACCTTGTTGAGGTGCGTTAAAACGTGGTTGATTAAAATCATTACCGCCAGCGAAACCTTGTTCACCTTGTTGACGGCCATCTAACATTTGCATCTGTTCGCCACGAATTTCTGTTGTATAGCGCTCTTGGCCATTTTGATCAGTCCACTGACGCGTGCGTAATGAACCTTCAATATAAACCTTAGAACCTTTACGTAGGAACTGCTGAGCAATTTCCCCTAAACGGTTATGCAAAACAATACGGTGCCATTCAGTTTGTTCTTTACGCTCACCTGAAGTTTTATCGGTCCAAGCTTCACTTGTCGCGATTGAAAATTGAGTCAGCGAACCCCCATTTGGAAAAGTTTTTGTTTCAGGATCACGACCCAAAGTACCAACCAAAATAACCTTATTTACACCACGCATTAGCTGTCTTCATCCTATACATTTCTATGTTTTACTTTATAAGAGTTATGCTTAAATGGCTACCTCTTTACCGAACAACTGCGTTAAATCACGTCGCGCAGCCTCATCAAGAGTCTGTTTATCGACTTTAATATAAGCAACTTGCTGGTCAGGCATCACCACAACTTCTTCTATACCACGAATTGCCAATAGCTGTGTGGTCCACTCATTCACCTGTTGCACTTGCGGTAATGGCAACACAATCGATGACAAATACCGCGGCTGAGCTAAACCAAAACTAATTAGCAACCATATTATAGCAATCCCTGTTAAGACACTCCATCCAATCGCAGTATTATGTAACATCAATAATTGACCACCTAGTGTACCGCCAAAAAAAGCACCTAAAAACTGACTACTGGCATTTACGCCCATAGCAGTTGCTTTTGACTGAATTGGAGCACATTTTGATAACCACGATGGCAATAAAGCTTCCATCACATTAAACGCAATGAAGAAAATACCTAGGCCTGCGAGTAATACATATTTTGATTGATAACCAAATATAAGCAGCAACAAACCTGCAATAATGCCTGTAATGGCAGTTAAGAAAATGCCTCGCATTTTGCGATATTTTTCAGCCACGATAATGCTTGGAAATGCAAAAAACAGGCTAATGACTAATAGTGGCAGATACACCAGACCATGGCTCGCCAGAGGAATATGCGCAAACTCGATGAGCTGTGAAGGCACATAAATAAACATGGCTGTAAGCAATAAATGCAATGCAAAAACAGAAACGTGTAAACGGTTTAAATCACCCATTTGAATGACTTGCTTAAGCTGCGCCATATAGCCTTGCTGATAATTACGATGATGACGAGTTACTTTAGGTACAAGCAATAACATCAAAATCGCGATTAAACCCATAATGGTCGTGACAAAGAACAAACCAGAAATGCCGACAAGACTTGTGAGCCAAGGCCCTAGACTAAACGCCACCACAAAAGACAGACCAATACTCATGCCCATCGCGGCCATGGCTTTAGTACGTTGCTCTTCGCGTGTAACATCGGCTAAAAGTGCCATCACGACTGCTGAAACTGCACCTGCACCTGCTATGGCACGGCCAATAATCACCCCATAAATCGTGTCAGATAACCCAGCAATTGCACCGCCAATTGCAAACAGCAATAGGCCAAGCACCACGAGAGGTTTACGACTAAAACGGTCAGCAAGCAAGCTAAATGGAATTTGTAAAATAGCCTGACTTAAACCATAGACGCCCACCGCCAAACCAATGAGTGCTGGAGTCGCATATTGATATGACTGCCCGACTACAGAAAAGACAGGAATAATCATGAACAAACCCAACATGCGTAGCGCAAAAATACTACTTAAGGCAAAAGTTGAGCGACGTTCCAAAGCATTCATCATATCAATACACGTTTATCAAACTAGGCAAATTATAAGCCGATTCGTTTCTAAAAATACGGGACACTTTATTTAAATTAACGATTTCAGCTTTAAAAAAATAAAGAGGCATTTAGCCTCTTTATTCTAAACAACTTTACTGAAAATTAGCTTAAGGCGACTGTTGCTCGCGCTTCGTATATTGAATTGAAGCAATAACAGCCCACACAATAAACGCTACACCAATTAAACCAGTCACAACTTCTGGCACATGTACGCCTGTACCACTTGCAATCATAATGAATGCTAAAGCACCAATTGCGTAATGCGCACCATGCTCTAAGAACACGTAAGCATCTAGCGTGCCTTTTTCAACAAGGTAAACTGTCATTGAACGGACAAAAATAGCACCGATCGCAAGACCTAGCATAATCACAACAACGTCGCTGGTAATTGCAAAAGCACCGATCACACCATCAAAACTGAATGATGCATCTAATACTTCAAGATATAAGAAACCACCTAAACCAGCTTTAACTACGCCAGACGCAGCACCTGAACCATCTTGTAATACAGCATTACCATTTTCATCAATTTCAGGCTCACCACCTAACAAATGACTTAATACTTCAACGCCAATGTAAACCACAATGCCCCAAATACCAGCCATGGTCACTGCTAAACGTTGGTGGTCATCTACATAACCGGCCATCACAATTAAAGCGATCAAAGCAATAAAAACAGACATTGCAGGTACGCTAGCTAAACTTGAAAGTTTAGATTCAAGCCATCTGAACCAATGCGTTTCTTTTTCATCATCAAAGAAGAAGTTTAAGAAAACCAATAATAAGAATGTTCCACCAAAAGCTGAAATTTCAGCGTGGTGCGCCATTAAGCGCTCAGAATAAGTTTTCGGATCATTGAGTGCCAATTTTGCCACTTCAATAACACCCATATCAGCGGTTACAGCAACAATCACGACAGGGAAAATCAAACGCATACCAAAAACGGCGATTAAAATACCTACCGTTAAAAAGATCATTTTCCAGAACGGATCCCAATTACGTAGAACCGATGCATTCACGACAGCATTGTCAAAAGATAAAGAGACCTCCATTACCGCTAAAATGGCTGTAATCGTTAAAGCTTTAAGCATGGTAGACACGCCAGCTTCAGGTCCATGGGTAAAACCCCAATACGCGGATAGTGCTAAACACACCACCGTAAAAAATATCGAAAATCGGAAATGCTTCATGGATCAGACCTATACCAAGAACTAAATTTAATCTTTCTTAAAACCGCGGCTATTATATCGATAATTAACCACAAAACGATGTTGTTTTGTGCCGTTATTCCCGTTACTTTATCTCTATGTTTAATAAAGAAATTTATAATTTTCAATTAACTTGTTAATCGTATTAAATATTTTCTTGCGATATATCTATCATTATTATTTTTGTATTTTAAAATTGATTTAAAATCCGGTTCAGCTGTCTTATTTTAAATGGAATGATTTTATGCTTTTTTCTCAAGAACTTTGGCAACGTAATTTAAATTTATATCAAAAAATTCTAGACCTGCCTTTTAATCAGGAACTTGCCAGTGGAACTTTAGATAAAGAAGCGTTTTGTCATTATGTGATTCAAGATGCTCAATATTTAGTGGCCTATGGCCGCGTGCTTGCTGTAGCAGCAGCAAAGGCTTTTGATGCTGACGATATCATGCAATTTTCAGATGCAGCAAAAATTGCAATTGTGGTGGAACGCAGTTTGCATGATGACTTCATGAAAAACTTTGGGGTAACCAAAGAAGAATTTAAAAATACACCATTAACTTTGGCAGGCCATCATTACACTTCATTTTTAACCGCAACTGCTTGGTCTGAAAGCTATCCTGTCGTGCTTGCAGCACTCTTACCCTGCTTCTGGATTTATGCCGAAGTCGGTAAAGACATTGTAGATAAATCAATTCCTAATAATCCTTACCAAGCATGGATTGATACCTATGCAGGTGAAGAGTTCCATATAGCCGTTCGTAATGTGATTGCGACAGTAGATAAAGTTGCCGCACGTTGTGATGCTGATACTTTAGAGAAAATGCATGCCGCATACACCATGGGTGCAAAACTTGAGTGGTTATTTTGGGATAGCGCCTACCACAAAAGACAATGGTTAGGTTTAGATCATATTTAAAACTTCAAAAGAATCGGTCAGATGGTTCAATACTCTGATCGATTTTCACTAAAATGCGAGACAGATATGTATATCGGCGAATTAGCATCTTTAACTGGAGCCACTCCTAAAGCCATTCGGCATTATGAGAAATTAGGCTTGCTACCTGTGGCAAAAAGAAAGGGAAATTATCGTATTTATGAAGCGATTGATGTTCAATCAGTTAAGATGATTCGCCTCGCGCAAGCTGTCGGATTTAGCCTTTCAGAACTATATGACTTGTCAGCTTTAAAATATAAAAATAATCGATTTCCTGTAGAAGTTGCACAACAGCTCATTCAGAAAAAGAATCAACAAATTATTGAGCAAAAAGCAGCGTTAACGCGTTTACAAGAAGATTTAAAGCAACTGGAGAATGAGATTATTCAAACTTATATTACCAATAAGATTTCGGCTTAAAACAGCTCATTAAAATTTGAAATAGCTTTCAAAATTAGTACTTGACTCTGACCTTAGGGTAAAGGTTTATCGTAATGACTTCGTTTATTACGGATAAATAAAATGAGCGCTCATCTTTCTACATTTAAAAATTCAACAGCATTAATTACAGGAGCATCTTCAGGAATAGGCAAAGCCTATGCTCAGAAACTTGCATCTTTAGGAATTCATTTAATTTTAACGGCGCGCTCAGAACAGAAACTGAATGATTTAGCAGATGAACTCAGAAAAAAATATAACGTGAATGTTGAGGTGATCGTTTTAGATTTAGCTCAAGCCAATTCAGCTCAAATATTATTTGATGAAGTGCAGGCTAGAAAATTATCGGTAGAAATTTTAATTAACAATGCAGGATTTGGAAAATGGACTAAATTTCTAGATCAATCTGTATCTACCTATCAAGAAATGATCACGCTGAATATCAGCAGCGTAACGTCTTTATGTTATTTATTCTTGCCTCACATGCTTGCTAACAAAAAAGGCATCATGATTAATATTTCATCTACCGGAGCATTCCAACCTCTCCCCTACATTGCTGTTTATGGGGCAAGTAAATCTTACGTATTACAATTTACTGAGGCGCTGGCAGGAGAATATTCATCTTTGGGTGTTAAATTTCTGGCAGTTTGTCCGGGCAATACGGAAACCAATTTTACTCAGGTGGCAAATGCCGATACGAGTGGCATGAAAAGCTCTACAGTCGACGATGTTGTATCTGCAACGGTTAAAGCATTAGATAAGAATAAAGCAACGGTTGTGGTGGGATGTAGCAACTATTTGACGTCTCAATTGCCTCGAATTCTTTCTCGCCAAAAGATGATTAATTTAGTTGAAGGCATGCTTAAAACCCGCGTTATCGATCCGTCATAAAGCTAGTTCAATTTAAAAGATTAAGGGCTATCTCTTAATCTTTTAATGCTGAAATAGTTGCCAGCCATAAATTAAACCTGCCGCGGCAACCACCCAACACAGTGTTGCCAAACCTAGACATGACCACATCGACAGACGCGTTGCAAGTACATAGACCGCTACTAAATAAATGGCATATGGAATAAGTGACCATAGGCCAAACAGAGCTGTTTTCTGTAAAGCCTCAGCTCCTTTTTGCTGATAAACAATCACATGAGCAATCAAAGCGAATGTAGGAAAAAGCGGGACTAAACCTGCAATATAAAATGCCTTACTTTTCGATAAAATCGAAATAATGAGGACGACCCCTGCCCCCAACATACACTTTAAAAATAACGCCCACATGCGCTGATCCTACCTGATCATTTCCATATCAAAACGCTGTATTGTGCGCTTTTCAGAGAAAATTAACAGCGACCAAAGCAATCAGTGCTGGAACTGCCTGAATATAAATAATCTTTTTACTGGCAGTCAGACCACCATAAATACCCGCAATGAGTACACAGCCTAAAAAGAAGTTGGCAATTGAGGTGGCAAATGGTGCATCAGCCAATAAAGACCAAAACAAACCTGCCGCTAAAAAGCCATTATAAAGACCTTGGTTTTGTGCCATCACCTTGGTGAGTTTTGCTTTTTCTGCATTATTTCCAAATGCTTTCATGCCATAGGGCTTGTCCCACAAAAACATCTCTAGCACTAAAATATAGACATGTAATATGGCAATAAGCGCAATGAATATTTGTCCGATCATATAGTTTTCCTTTTTATTTTAAAGATATGAAAAAAGATCAGTCTCTCGACTGATCTTTTAGTGTGTTACGGTTTTAACAATACTTTGCCTTGGCGAGCACCTTGTGTTGCTCTTTGGGCAGCTGTTTTAATCTCATCAAAACTAAACACACCTTCTACAGGAAGGATTAATTTTTTCTGAGTTGCTAACGTTAATAACTCGACAATAAGCTCTTTTTTACGTTCTGCTGGCATTTCTTTGTTGACCACACTCGCCCAGAAACCTTTTACAGTTGCTTGTTTAAAGATGAGATCACCAGATGAAATTTGCATGGTTTCACCTGTCATACTTCCGAACGAAACCAATAGGCTATTTTCACTAAGCAAGTTCAGCATTTCACCACTCGCACTTCCACCAATCGAGTCCACGCCAGCAATTAAAGGTTGGTCACCGTGAATCTGTTTAACTTGCTCTTTCCAGTTTGGTTCATCAGTCGCAACAACATGTTGAATGCCTAATGCTTGCATCTCGGCAATTGCATCAGTACGACGAACTAGATTAATCACAGGTAAACCACGTGCCTGCGCAATCATCGCAACTGTTTTACCTACTGCACCGTTCGCTGTGTTTTGAATGAGCCATTGACCCGGTTGAACATTAACAAAATCTAAAAGCATGAGAGCACTAATTGGCATACCAATCAACTGCGCTGCTGTCTCATCATCAATTTCATTATTGAGTGGAATAAGCCCTTGAGCTGGTGCAATAAAGTATTCAGCCCAACTGCCATGCACAGCTGCAACTGCAATACGTTGGCCTACTTGTACATGAGTAACGCCTTCACCCAAAGCATCAACAATACCAACGGCTTCACTACCACCAATCGCAGGTAGAGTTGGCTTATAACCATAGCTTCCGCGTACTGTCCATACATCATGATTATGAATTGGAGACATGATGGTTTTAATACGCACTTCACTTGCTTTTGGTTCTGGCTTTGGCATATCCGCCTGCTCTAAAACGTCTACAGGTTCGCCAAAATTACCATGGATAATACTTCGCATTATTTATTCCTCTATCGGTTTTAAGAGATGTTGGGTCATTTCTAAAGCTAGATGTAGATGTGCTTTGTCTTGCGACAATTTTGTGAGTAAAGCTGCACCTAACCATAACTGATACATGACTTGCGCAGTTTTCAAAGGATCAATATGTTTTGGAATTGATCCTTCTTGTTGCCCTTCTTTGAGTAGCAAAGCCAGACGCTGCGTTAATTTGGATACACCGTCATTCAGAATTTGGCGCATATCTTCTGACAAATCAGAAACCTCTGCTGCCAACTTCACAATCAAGCAGTTTTCAGCCCAGCTGCCATATACTGGATCATCAATCCACGCCTGCCACAACGCCATTAAACGGGCATGAGCACTTTGCTCACTGTGCTGCCAAAGTTGTTCCATACGAACTTTATAATTGGCCATGTATTGCTCTAGCAAGGCACAACCAAACGCCTCTTTCGAAGCAAAGTAGTGATAGAACGAACCCTTGGGTACGTCACACGTCTTTAAAATTTCTTGCAAACCAACACCGACAAATCCTTTGTGTAATACCAGCTCAAAACTGGTATCCAAAATATGTTGTCGCGTGGTTTCACTTTTATTTAATCGTTTCATGCATACACAATACTCCACTATTAGACCAGTCGTCTAGTAAAATTATGTTGCTCATTAAAATTTGCTAAGAGTAGAAATCAAAAGAGAGGAATGTTAAAAATACAACCTACTTAATTAAACAAATTTTGTCGATTGTCGTTTAACCGTCACAATTTGTCGCTTTAAATCATTTTGTACCACTTGAACAATTTTAAATCGTTATCATATATAGGGTCTGTTGTTTATAACCAGTCGCACAACACAAGACTGATCAATCAACACCTAAATTTTCATCAATATATAATTGAGATGTTTTATGAGCCAAAGTCATATCCGTATTCGAGGCGCACGTACCCATAATTTAAAAAATGTGTCTCTCGATATTCCACGCGATAAATTTGTGGTAATTACGGGGTTATCAGGTTCAGGAAAATCTTCTCTTGCCTTCGATACCCTTTACGCCGAAGGACAACGCCGCTATGTTGAATCACTTTCAGCGTATGCCCGTCAGTTTTTATCGCAAATGGAAAAGCCTGAAGTAGACTCGATTGAAGGTTTATCTCCAGCGATTGCAATTGAGCAAAAATCTACCAGTCATAACCCACGATCGACAGTCGGTACTATTACTGAAATTTATGACTATTTGCGTTTACTCTATGCGCGTGTCGGTACGCCTTACTGCCCTGAACACGACTTGCCGATGGTTGCGCAAACTGTTTCTGAAATGGTCGATGCAGTAAAAACACTTGAAGAAGGCACAGCACTGATGTTGCTTGCCCCTGTAGTTCGTGAACGTAAAGGTGAATACAGCAACTTGTTCGAACAGCTACAAGGACAAGGTTTTGTTCGTGCGCGTGTTGATGGTGAAATCATTGATATTGATACGCCACCCGAACTCGACAAAAAGAAAAAGCACACCATCGAAGTTGTCGTTGACCGTTTTAAAGTACGTGAAGACTTAGGTAACCGTATTGCCGAATCATTTGAAACTGCATTACGTTTAGGTGGTGATATTGCTGTTTTGTCATGGATGAATGGCGAACACCCAGACCGCGTTTTTTCTGCAAAACACTCATGTCCTAAATGTGATCGAGCTGTAGCAGAACTTGAGCCTCGTTTATTTTCATTTAACAACCCGTTTGGTGCCTGCCCTGTTTGTGATGGGTTAGGTACTCGCAGTCATTTTAGCTCTGAAAAGCTCATTCCAAATCCTGAACTTGCGATTAGTGAAGGTGCTATCCGTGGCTGGGATCGTCAGCGTCCATATTACTATTCGATGCTACAAAAAGTTGCCGACCATTTTGGTTTCCAACTTGATACGCCTTGGAACCAGTTAGATAAAGATACTCAAAAGAAATTTTTACAAGGTACTGGCAAAGAAAAAGTCGATTTAAGTTATATCGATGAACGTGGCCGCAAACACACGCGCGTACAACCTTTTGAAGGAATTTTGCCGCACCTTGAACGTCGTTACCGTGAAACTGAAAGTAACTATGTCCGAGATGATTTAGCTCAATATTTATCTAATGCCGCTTGCGATGCCTGCGACGGTTCGCGTCTAAATGAAATTTCACGCAACGTTCGGGTCAAAGATAAGACGATTGCACAAATCACTAAGATGTCGATTGGTGATGCTGAAAACTATTATCAAGATCTCAATCTTGAAGGCGCTAAAGGCGAAATTGCCGATAAAATCTTTAAAGAGATTCGTGAACGTCTCCACTTTTTGGTGAGTGTTGGTCTGAACTATTTAAGTCTGGCCCGTTCTGCCGAAACGTTATCGGGTGGTGAAGCCCAGCGTATTCGTCTCGCTTCGCAAATTGGTGCAGGTTTGATGGGGGTGATGTATGTACTCGATGAACCATCGATCGGTCTGCATCAACGTGATAATGATCGCCTACTACAAACCTTAATTCGCTTACGTGATTTGGGTAATACCGTGCTTGTGGTTGAACACGATGAAGATGCAATTCGTGCTGCGGATCATATTATTGATATCGGACCTGGTGCAGGGATTCATGGCGGTGTCATTATCGGTGAAGGTAGCTATGACGAGATTGCGAGCAATAAAGACTCTCTTACAGGTCAATATCTTTCAGGCAGCCTAAAAATTGCGATACCTACGCAACGTACCCAATCACCACGCCCAGATGAATTCATCAAACTCTCTGGTGCAAGTGGTCATAACCTACAAAATGTCGATCTCACCATTCCACTTGGCATCATGACCTGTGTGACGGGCGTTTCAGGTTCAGGAAAGTCAACGTTAATTAATCGTACTTTATTACCTTTAGCTGCCACTCAACTCAATGGTGCAACTACGCTGACCGCAGAAAAGTTTGATTCGATTGATGGCTTACAGCATTTAGATAAAGTGGTTGATATTGACCAAAGTCCAATTGGTCGTACTCCACGTTCTAACCCTGCTACCTATACAGGTTTATTTACGCCAATCCGTGAATTATTTGCGCAAACGCCTGAAGCCAAAGCGCGTGGTTATAGCGCTGGTCGTTTCTCGTTTAACGTGAAAGGCGGACGCTGTGAAGCCTGTGAAGGCGACGGCATGATTAAAGTCGCGATGCACTTCTTACCTGATATGTATGTGCCTTGTGATGCGTGCCATGGCAAGCGTTATAACCGTGAAACTTTAGAAGTTGGTTATAAAGGCAAGAACATTTCAGACGTATTAGAAATGACCGTTGAAGATGCGGCTGAGTTCTTTAATGCAATTCCTGTGATTCATCGTCGTTTAGATACTTTAATGCAAGTAGGTCTGGGATATATTCGTTTAGGTCAAGCTGCAACGACACTTTCAGGCGGTGAAGCGCAACGCGTTAAATTAGCTCGCGAGTTAGCAAAACGAGATACGGGTAAAACCTTATATATCCTGGATGAGCCGACGACAGGCTTACATTTTCATGATATTGCCAAGCTACTCGACATTTTGTACGAGCTACGCAACAAGGGTAATACCATTGTAGTGATTGAACATAACCTTGATGTGATTAAAACAGCGGACTGGGTTGTCGACTTAGGCCCTGAAGGTGGTTCAGGCGGTGGGATGATCATTGCTGAAGGTACACCTGAACAAGTGGCCGAGGTTGAGATTTCCCACACTGGGCGCTTCTTAAAGCCGATGTTGAAGTAATTTATTAAATAAAAAGCCGGAAATCATTTCCGGCTTTCTTACCCCTCAACTGCATTTCGTCCTCGGGCTTTAGCTCTTAATAGTGAACGGTCAGCTTTCTCTAAAAGCTCGATCCAACTCGCCGCGCCTATCGCAAAACCAATACTGACAGACACATGCAATTTTTCATCTGAACCAGATAAACAAATCTCTTCTAAAGAAATCGCAATCCGAATTTTTTCAGCTAAAAGACGGGCATCTACAAATTGCACCTGTTCTAATAATATTAAAAACTCATCTCCGCCATAACGAACAATTAAATCCGAACTTCGAATATTTTGCTTTAATTGCTCGGCAATACTAACAATGACATGGTCACCCACAATATGCCCATATTGGTCATTCACCTGTTTAAAACGATCAATATCTATAATCATTAAACAGGTTTGCGTAAATTTTTGAGGGTAACTTTCAACAATTTTTAAATATTCAGATAAAGCTAGACGGTTGGACACACCAGTTAATGGATCTGTATTGGCAATATTCTTTAATTGAAATTCAAAAGCATCGCGTTGCTGCAACATACGCTGTAATCGATCAATCGCTTCAAACAGGGAAAGAAATTCACCTTTTGTTGTCATATTCATCTCATCTGTCCAATGATTAGAACTACGCGATAAATCTAAAATTAAAGTCCTTGCTTTTATTAAAGGAGAAAAAACCCTTCTTTGTGCATAATTGAGCGTAAGTAACGCTGTGGCTAAAGAAATTAAAGATATTAATAAAGTTAAAAGAAAACCTTTTCGGGCACTTATATTTTCTTGAGTTGCAATTGCTACACTTTCATCAAGAATATAACTTTGTAAATCAACCACTGTAGTAAATTTACCTACGATTGCTTCTGTCAATTGGGTGCCATTTAAATCATATGGCTCCCCTTTTTGGCTTTCATCTAATAGGTTTTGTACAATCGGAATACCCTTATCTATAAATTCTGATTTCACTCGGGCATATAACCGACGGTATTCGGGGGTCTTTGCCTGTTCAGGTTGCAAGGTATCGACCAAAATCCATAAATATCTAGATTGATGCTGAGTTTGTAGAGAGCGCGCGCGATTATTACTTGGAATTTCTTCATTAAAGCTTACAGGAGCAATAATATTAGACGCCATCCGTCCCGCTTGATCACGCATGTCCGTCAGAACAATAATGAGTGTAAAGTAATTAGAAATACGGCTATCTTTACTTTTTAGCTGCAACATTAGTTTTTGCAGTATTTCCCTACACTGATCCCAGACTCCAAACATTCCCAAAATGGCATTATCCATTTGAACAGAAGTTCTGGCTCCATAGGGAGTTTCACCGTAATAATCAACGACGCGTCGAGCTTGTCTAAGATTTTCTTTGAAATTGGTTTGCAACTCATTTGCTAGCGAAACATAACCAGCTTGTTTTAAAATAAGAATGCTTGTATCAATTTGCGTATCGACAGTTAAACGAAATTTTTTTAATTCTTGCTGATTCTTTAATAAATCACTAGGACTGCTCGACATCATTTTATTAGCTGGAGCACGCTCCTTAGAAATTTTATAGGCAATATCAGCTACTGCTCTTAAACTTTTTATTTCGGCTAAGGCCTGTCTAGTTTTTATATAATCCTGATAGCTTCCCACAATGAGGGGGATCGCCATGAATAATAAGGACAAAATAATAACCAGCATAAAAAAGAACAGTCGATTACTAATATGCTCTGAACGTAATCCTGACATTTCTAGCTGGTACTCCGTAAATGTCCTGCCATTTTTAATACGATATAAATTAGGCTTAAATTCATCCTAGCATTTTAATAACTAGAATTTCATCAATAAAACCTTCATTTCTCTTTTAATAATCATACGGCTTCTACATTTTAGTAAGCTTAAATAACTAGTATCGAAAAATTGAATGTTTTTTATAAAAAAACTCTATTTTACAGATGAAAGAAATTTAGTGATGATAGTAAAACATATTTAGTTATCCTCTTGGATGCGCTTCTCCCAGCATCCACTGCCCAGCTTTAAGCTGGGTTCTTTTTGGCCTAATATTTTTTTAAA
>NZ_JRVL01000086.1:0-14372 GCF_054823985.1 Acinetobacter sp. GN11
CGGACCTTTAAATTCAAACTTAAGATCATTGTTATCGTAGTCTTCTAAATCAATATTGATTAATTAGATTACATTTTTATATGGAAACTTATTCTTTAAACTGGAACAGTAAGTAGCGTGAAAATTATAAAGAGTAAGACAAATGAAATATCAAGGAAGTTGTCATTGTGGTCAGATTAAATTTGTAGTGGAAGGAGAGTTGTTAGAGGTTTTATCTTGTAATTGTTCAATATGTCAAAGGAAAGGCTCATTGCTTTGGTTTTTACCAAGCAACCAAGTTAAAGTGTCTTTAGAAATCCCTGAAATTTTAGCGAACTATACTTTTAACAAACATGTGATTAATCATCATTTCTGTAAAAATTATGGTCATTGCAAGAAATGGAGAATACCGGAGGAGAGTCAGACATTGTGGCTTATGACCCAAAGAGCGATGAATATTTATTTGTAGATTGTTCTCCTGAGACACCGAAAGGTCGTAGAAGTCTTTGTAAAAGCTTTGGGGGCTAGAAAAGATCACCCTCCTAAGAATAGTGCAATCGAGGCGGCTAAAGAAATGGGAGCCGAGCTTCTCACAGAAGAGCAATATCATGAATTACAAAATTTAGGGGAGTTTGATCTTAAAACATCAAGTTGGCTCAAAACCCCAGATGAGATTCGACAGTTAGATGGAGCAATTTTTGCAGATCGTCGTTATGGTCGGGTCTTTATTTATTATAATGGGGCGCAATCTTATTATGCGGCTCGTGGATTTCGGTGCTATCTAAGAATATAGATTTTACAGTTTGATAAGAATTATTAGGTTTGATGTTTTATGCCAAGAAATTGGAGGTTCTTGCAACTTTTGATTGATGGTAAACATGACAAGATATGCTCTGGAATTAAATAAAAACACCAGGATATCTCTAAAAATGCAACCTAATCCAATTTACTATAATGAACAACATATTGCTTTTGCTGATAATGTTCGCCGATTTGTACAAAAAGAAATAGCACCTTTCGTTAATGAATGGGATGAAGCTGAGACATTTCCTAGAGATCTTTATAAAAAAGCTGCTGAGATTGGTTTATTGGGGTTAGGGTTCTCTGATGAATATGGTGGCATTCCCGATGCTGATCCATTCTATTCATTATTGGCTGGTATAGAAATGGCGAAGGCTGGGTCGGGTGGAGTGCATATCTCATTGATGGTACACACAATTGGTGCTCCGCCAATTCAGCACTTTGGAAGTGAGGAGTTAAAAGCAAAAGTCCTTCCGAGTATTATTTTTGGTGAAAAAATTTCTGCTTTAGCTATTACAGAACCTGGTGGTGGTTCTGATGTTGCTGCATTACAAACGAAAGCCGTTCGTGATGGTGATTATTATATTGTCTCAGGTGAAAAGACATTTATCACATCGGGAATTCGTGCAGATTACTATACTGTTGCGGTGCGTACAGATCCAACTAAAATAGGTGCAGAAGGCATTTCAATGTTGTTAGTTGATGCACATAGCGACGGAATTACTAAAACACCTTTAAAGAAAATGGGATGGTGGGCTTCTGATACAGCTCATTTGCATTTTGACCAAGTACGAGTACCTGCATCAAATCTGCTCGGCAAAGAAAATGCTGGTTTTAAAGTCATTATGAATAACTTTAATATGGAGCGCTTTTTCTTAGGTGTAGTGGCTTATGGGTATGCATTAGTCTGTTACGAAGAAGCTTTAGACTGGGCGCAGCAACGCAAAACTTTTGGTAAGAGGTTAATAGATCATCAAGTCGTTCGCCATAAATTAGTAGATATGGCAACGCAATTGACCTCAACACGGGCATTGCTTGAAGAAACTGCATGGAAAATGACTCAGCCAAAATTACAAGGACCTGAGTTGGTGGCTCAAATTTCAATGCTGAAAAATGTTGCGACTCGCACTATGCAATTTTGCGCTGATGCAGCGGTACAAACGTTGGGCGGCATGGGCTTTATGCGAGGTACCAAGTCTGAACGTATTTACCGTGAAGTGAAGGTCAATATGATCGGTGGGGGCGCTGAAGAAATTATGAAAGATTTGATTAGTAAGCAGCTTGGTTATTAATTTATTTTATTCACAAGTGACCGAGGATAGAATAAATACATTTTCAAGTTTTGATGTATTTATTCTAATTCTTTTGATTTCTACTATTATGTTCGGCATGAGTTCTATCTCGTTGTTTTTCATATTGTTCTAATTTAATTTCATATTTTTCTTTTAACGCATTTAAATACATAATATATGATTTAAGCTTTAAGGGGCAAAGGTTCTAACCATAGCTCATTTAAAATCGCCCAACGTTCATGATCTTTCCACTCTTTTCCACCTACTCGAAGATATTGTCGAGAAAAGCCCTCTTTGATAAAACCTGCATTTGCAACCAGATGAATTGAAGCAATATTTTCAGGTTGTATGTTTGCTTCAAGTCTATGCAATTTTAAATTTTCAAATGCCTCTTTGAGTAATAATTTTAAGCCTTGCTTCATATAGCCATGACCTTGATAGGGATGAAATATTTCATAACCTAAGTAAGCCGAGTGAAAATAACCTTTGATAATGTTAGAGATATTAAAAGTTCCGACAATTGTATGGCTTTCGGTTAAGCAAACAAAATAACGATGTTCTTGGGTTAAATATTGTTCAAAGTCAGTAGGAGGATATGTCCAAGGTTGATGTAGATGAATACTGTTTTCATATGCTTCTTTAATTTCAACCAAGTCATTTATTTGAGGTTTACGTAAATAGACTGAACTCATTTCAAAGCCATCTCGCTGACCATTTCCGTTAACTCATCAATTTTGATTTTACCCTCAGCTTTATACCAAGTTACGGTCCATGAAATTGCACCACCAACTAATCTTCGCCAAATAAAGGCATCATGTTTTACCTTGCCCTGATTACGTAAATTTTCAATAATATCTAACCAGATCTGCTCGTATTCGTTACGCATTTTTAAAAGATAATCTTGTTTTTCTTTTGACAGAGCAAACCACTCATAAACCAAAACAGCCATGGCTGCACCAGTATCTCCAGTAATTGAAATGAGTTCAGCTTTAATAAGGGCACGTAATTGTTGTTCTGGATCAGTAGATTGAGCTGCTGCATCTTCTAAACGAGCAAGATTGTAAATAATGGTTTCCTCCATCACGTGAGCGAGGATGTCATCCTTACTTTTGAAGTGATGAAATAAGCTACCTGATTGAATTCCAATAAATTGAGCAAGTTCGCGTACAGTGGTTTTATCGTAGCCTTGCTTGTGAAATAAATAAGCGGCTCCCTGTAATAAACGACCACGTGGGCTGTCATCAAAGCAAGAAATATTTGGAATCTGTTCAATTGAAGTAGCAATCATGCGAAAGCTGAGTCCTTTATATAAAAATACTTAACAGAAAAGTTTGCCAAATCTCATCATTTTTTAGCTGAGCTGTCGAGTTTGGCAGTTTTGGTCAATTTCACAATAACATTTTGCTCTTTACAAACCAAGCGCTTGCTTGGTAATGTTGAGTGTAATTTTTAAACAAAATAACGAGAAATAGGATGGCAAGTAATCAACAGGATGATGAACGTGTCGTAAAAATAGGTTGTGCCTCTGGATTCTGGGGAGATACCAATACTGCCGCTTTCCAATTGGTACATCTAACCGATATTAATTATTTGGTTTTTGATTATTTGTCAGAGATCACCATGTCGATTATGGCAAAAGCGAAGATGGTGGAACCCAAGCATGGTTATGCTCTGGATTTTGTCAGTCGAGTGATGGCACCTCTACTTAAAAAAATTGCAGAAAAAAAAATTAAGGTGATTAGTAATGCTGGTGGTGTTAATCCATTGGCGTGTCGAGATGCCTTGCAAAAAATAATTAAAGAATATGGTCTAGATCTGAAAGTTGCTGTGGTTTTAGGCGATGATCTTTTAGCGCAGCATGAACAACTTAAGCAGCAAAATATTCACGAAATGTTTAGCGGTGAAGCTTTGCCAGAACAGGTGGCGAGCAGTAATGCTTATTTAGGTGCGGTGGCTATTCGTGATGCTTTGAATTTAGGCGCAGATATTGTGATTACTGGCCGTGTTGTTGACTCGGCTGTGGTGCTTGCACCGTTGCTCCATGAATATCAATGGTCGCTCGATGACTATGACAAATTGGCACAAGGTTCGCTGGCAGGGCATGTCATTGAATGTGGTGCGCAGTGTACGGGTGGTAACTTTACTGATTGGCAATTGGTACAAGGCTTTGACAATATGGGGTTCCCTGTAGTTGAAGTGAGTGAAGATGGTTCATTTGTTGTGACTAAACCACAAGGGACAGGTGGTCTGGTATCTACCGCAACGGTTGCTGAACAAATTGTCTATGAAATTGGTAATCCTCAAGCGTATTTACTACCAGATGTAATTGCTGATTTCAGTCAGGTGCATTTAGAACAAGTCGGGGAGCATCGAGTCCGTGTGACAGGTGCAAAAGGACAACCACCTACCGCACAATATAAAGTTAGTGCGACTTATCCAGATGGTTATCGGGTTTTAGTCAGTTTCTTAATTGCAGGGCGTGAGGCACCACAAAAAGCGCAAGTGATTGCTGATGCGATTTTGATTAAATGTGAGCGTGTTTTAGCAATGCGCTCAGTGCCACCGTTTAGTGAAAAATCGGTTGAAATATTAGGGATTGAAAGTACCTATGGCACACATGCTCAGGCATTAAACAGCCGAGAAGTTGTGGTCAAAATAGCTGTAAAACACATGTTTAAAGAAGCATGTATGTTCTTTGCCTCTGAAATTGCACAGGCCTCTACAGGCATGGCTCCAGCCTTGGCTGGAATTGTTGGAGGTCGACCAAAAGCATCTCCAGTGATTAAGTTATTTTCATTTTTAATTGATAAAAATCAAATTAATGTCGAAATCGATTTTGATGGGAACCGCTATCTGGTTGAGATTCCTCGGGGCACTTCTACAGAGCATATCCCTAGTTTAGCAGTGGGTGAAAGTGCGGTTTATCAAGGGAATGAAATTGAAGTTACTTTGATTGAAATTGCGCATGCCCGTAGTGGTGATAAAGGTAATCATAGCAACATCGGTGTAATTGCGCGTAAAGCAGAATATTTACCATGGATTCGTGCTGCACTGACTGAACAAACGGTTGCAAGTTATATGCAGCATGTCTTGGATGCAGAGAAAGGGCGAGTAATTCGTTATGAGTTACTGGGTTTAAATGCACTGAATTTTATGTTGGAGAACGCCTTGGGCGGCGGCGGTGTTGCAAGCTTACGTATCGACCCACAAGGTAAAGCATTTGCACAACAATTATTGGATATGCCTGTAAAAGTTCCGGCACATCTTTTAGAAAAATAAAATGAATGGATGAAATAAAGATGAGTTATCAATCAATTTTTAGACCAGATGCTTTTGCTAATAAAGTCGTGATTGTGACGGGTGGTGGTTCAGGAATTGGCCGCTGTACTGCACATGAGCTTGCAGCCCTCGGCGCACAAGTAGTGATTACAGGACGCAAAATTGAGAAATTAGAGAAAGTAAGCCAAGAAATTATAGAAGATGGTGGCTTAGTTCATTTCATTGTTTGTGATAACCGTGAAGAAGAACAAGTGAAAAATATGATTGCCGAGGTGATTGAAAAATTCGGCAGACTGGATGGCTTGGTGAATAACGCTGGTGGCCAGTTCCCGTCAGCTTTAGAGAATATCTCAGCAAATGGTTTCGATGCAGTCGTGCGTAATAATTTGCACGCAACTTTCTATTTAATGCGTGAAGCTTATAACCAATGGATGGCAAAACATGGCGGTAGTATTGTCAACATGACTGCCGATATGTGGGGTGGAATGCCGGGAATGGGGCATTCAGGTGCTGCCCGTTCGGGGGTTGATAACTTAACAAAAACTGCATCGGTTGAATGGGGCAAATCTGGCGTTCGGGTGAATGCGGTGGCGCCAGGTTGGATTGTGTCATCAGGTATGGATAATTATAGTGGTGATTTTGCAAAGGTGATTATTCCAAGTCTTGCTGGTAATGTGCCTTTAAAACGGATGGGAACTGAGTCAGAAGTTTCATCGGCAATTTGCTATTTATTATCTGATGCTGCGGCTTTTGTCTCTGGTGTGACTTTGCGTATTGATGGGGCTGCATCGCAAGGTACGCGCATGTATCCACTAGGCGATGCGACAAATAGTGAATCTTATAATGGTTTCCACCGTGCGTTTATTCCTGAAATTTTTAAAGATAAGACTGAAAAGGTAGAGCAAGACGATAAGTTAGGCTTGGAGTAAGGAATAAAATAATGACTATTCTCCAATCTGAAGTTGCTGTAGGCAGTGAACAGTATCAAAAAAATAAAGAGGCGCTTCTTACGCTGTTGAGTGAGGTCCGTGCAATTCAGCAAAAAAGCATAGATAAATCATATGCTGCCAAACCGAAGTTCGATAAAAAAGGCAAGATTTTACCGCATGAACGTGTCCGGTTGTTGCTAGATGTTGATTCGTCTTTCATAGAGTTATGTGGTTTGGTTGGCTACAACATGCATGATGATAAAGATGGCTCGGAAGCTGGCGGCGGGGTGATTGCTGGTATTGGTTTTGTCAGTGGTGTGCGTTGCCTAGTCTCTGCAAGTAATAGCGCAATTAAGGGCGGAACTATGTCGCCCATGGGCGTACAGAAAACCTTACGCTTGCAAAAAATTGCCTTAGAACAAAAACTCCCGCTGATTACACTGACTGAAAGTGGCGGTGCCAACTTAAATTATGCTGCGGAAGTATTTACTTACGGTGGTATGACCTTTGCCAATCAGGCACGTCTGTCTGCGGCAGGTATCCCTCAACTTGCGGTTGTACATGGTAATGCAACGGCGGGTGGTGCTTATCAACCCGGTCTTTCGGATTATGTGATTGCTGTACGTAAACAAACCGAAATGTTACTTGCAGGTCCGCCTTTACTGTTGGCTGCTACTGGTGAAGTGGCAACAGCTGAAGAGTTGGGCGGAGCAGAAATGCATGCTCAAATCGCTGGAACAGCTGAATATTTAGCTGAAAATGATGCCGATGGTATTCGGCTTGCACGTGAAATATTTGAGCATTTGAACTGGAAAGAGCAAATCAAACCAGTTGATATTGCCTATAAAGAACCGCGCTATGATGCTGACGAATTATTGGGTGTTATTCCAAGTGATCCTAAACAACCATTCGATATGAAAGAAGTAGTAGCTCGAATTGTTGATGATTCAAATTTTCTTGAATTTAAGCAGGAATATGATGATTTAACGGTGTGTGGTTGGGCAAAAATTGGTGGGTTACATATCGGTATTATTACTAATAATGGTCCGATCACCCCTCAAGGTGCGGCGAAAACAGCCCAGTTTATTCACCTGTGCGAACAGACTCAGCGCCCATTATTGTTCTTGCATAACACCACAGGTTTTATGGTGGGAACCGATGCTGAACAAAACGGTATTATCAAACATGGCTCAAAATTAATTCAAGCTGTTGCCAATTGTACTGTTCCTAAAATTTCGATTGTGGTAGCAGGGTCGTATGGCGCTGGCAACTATGCGATGTGTGGTCGAAGTCTATCACCCGATTTTATTTTTGCGTGGCCGAACTCCCATGTTGCGGTCATGGGTGCTGCCCAGGCTGGCAAAGTCTTGCGTATTGTGGCGGAAGGCAAGCAAAAAGCATCTGGTCAGGAGCCTAATCCTCAAATGCTCGATTTTCTTGAGCAAAGTACGGCGATGAAATTGGAGCAGCAGTCTACCGCACTTTTCAATACCGCAATGCTACATGACGACGGCATTATTGACCCACGAGATAGCCGAAAATTACTAATTTTTCTTTTACAAACCATTTATGAAGCACAGCAGCGGACATTGAACCCAAGCCGTTTTGGTGTGTCTCGCTTTTAAGCAACTTTTACCGCAATTAAAAAAATTAATAGGAATAACACCATGAAATTTACTGCCGAACATGAAGCATTACGCCGGACAGCACGTCAATTTGTTGAAAATGAGCTAAATCCGAATATTCCAGAATGGGAAGAAGCGGGTCGTTTCCCGATTCATGATGTATTTAAAAAGATGGGTGACCTTGGTTTATTAGGGATTTGTAAGCCTGAAGAAAATGGTGGTTTAGCTTTAGATTATTCTTATAACCTTGTGGTTGCTGAAGAAATTGGACGCGCAGCGTGTGGGGGTGTGCCTTTAGCAATTGGTGTACAAACTGATATGGCAACACCTGCTTTGGCACGTTTTGGTAGTCAAGAATTGCGCGATGAGTTTTTAACACCAGCTATTGCTGGGGAATATGTGGCATCCATTGCGGTATCTGAAGTTCATGCGGGCTCTGATGTGGCAGCAATTAAAACTACAGCCAAAAAAGACGGCGATGATTATGTCATCAATGGCAGCAAAATGTGGATTACCAACTCATTACAAGCTGACTTTTTCTGTCTGTTAGCAAATACTTCTGATGATAAACCACACGTCAATAAATCGATGATTATTGTGCCAGCAAAAACTAAAGGCATCAGTTTTTCTGAACCACTTAATAAATTGGGAATGCGTTCAACCACCACAGCACAAGTTTATTTAGACAACGTGCGTGTACCGCAGCGTAATTTAGTCGGTGCAGAAGGCATGGGCTTTATGATGCAGATGATGCAATTTCAGGAAGAGCGCCTGTGGGCATGTGCCAACTCTATTGGAGGGTTGGAAACGTTAATTCAAAAAACCATTGCCTATACCAAAGAGCGTACCACTTTCGGTCAGCCACTCATCAATAATCAATATATCCATTTCCGCTTTGCTGAACTCATGACTGAAGTGGAAGCACTAAAAGCATTAACCTACCAAGCGTGTGAACAGCATATTGCCGGTGAAGATGTCAGCATGCTAGCTTCAATGGCAAAACTCAAGGCAGGACGTCTAACTCGTGAAGTTGCAGATAGCTGTCTGCAATATTGGGGGGGCAATGGTTTTATGTGGGATAACCCTGCATCTCAGCTTTACCGTGACGGACGCTTGGGGTCTATTGGTGGTGGGGCAGATGAGATTATGTTGGGGATTATTTGTAAGTTGATGGACATCCTGCCTAAAAAACAGAAATAAAATAAGGAATAAGCCATGACATTTTCAGCATATCTTCAAGCTTTAGATATTGATGACAGCATTCAATTAGAACAGGACGGTAGTATTTTATACCTCTGGTTAAACCGACCAGAGAGCCGTAATGCCATGAACTTGAATATGGTCAATGCGATTCAACAGGTCTTTGCTGCTATTCATGATGATCTTTCGATTCGTGCGGTCATCATCCGTGGTGAAGGAGGAACTTTTTGCGCAGGTGGTGATATTAAAGATATGGCAGCTTTGAGAGTTGAAGTGAGTAATACCGGTAGCCTTCAACCTTATGCTGATTTTAACCGCCATTTTGGTACCATGCTTGAGCAAGTTGAAACAGCTCCACAGACGGTTGTAGTGATTTTAGAAGGGGCTGTTCTAGGTGGTGGTTTTGGTCTGGTATGTGTTTCCGATGTTGCGATTAGCCGTGACAATGCCCAGTTTGGATTGCCTGAAACTGGGCTAGGAATAATTCCTGCACAGATTGCTCCTTTTGTAGTGAAGCGTATTGGTCTAACTCAGGCTAGACGACTTGCTTTGTTGGGGATGCGTTTTGAAGGACCTACGGCGCTCAGTGTCGGAGTGGTCCATCAGCTTGCTCATAATGAATTAGAGCTAGAGCAGGAATTACAGGAAACTATTCAGCAAATTAAACGTGCTGCACCACAAGCTTCACGTATGACGAAAGCACTCCTACATCGAACACTCAATGAACCATTGAATCATTTGCTTGATGATGCTGCGCAACAATTTGCTCAAGCGGTTGGTGGTGTTGAAGGGCAAGAGGGAACGATGGCTTTTATTCAAAAACGGTTGCCGAATTGGGCCGATGAGCAATAAAAGATAAGGATAAAAACAATGAAATTTTCAAAAGTACTGGTTGCCAATCGTGGTGAAATAGCAGTTCGGGTGATGCAGACAGCAAAGGCAATGGGTTATCAAACTGTGGCGGTCTATTCCGATGCGGACCGTAATGCTCGCCATGTGCAAGAGGCTGATGAAGCAGCTTATATTGGAGCTTCTAAAGTATCTGAATCTTATCTTTCAATTACCAAAATTATAGAAGCTTGCAAAAAAACAGGCGCGGATGCTGTGCATCCTGGTTATGGCTTTTTATCAGAAAATACGGATTTTGCTCAGGCCTGTATCGATAACCAAATTACTTTTATCGGTCCAACAGCTTCGGCAATTGAGTTGATGGGAAGTAAACGACTTTCAAAAATTGCCATGATTGAAGCAGGCGTACCTTGTGTCCCAGGTTATGAAGGCGATCGGCAAGACCTTAAATATTTAGCAGTACAAGCTGAGCAAATTGGTTTTCCAATTATGGTCAAAGCTTCTGCGGGCGGTGGTGGCCGCGGTATGCGCTTGGTACAGCAGTCTTCCGAATTGGTTGAGGCATTGCAAACCGCACGTTCAGAAGCTGAAAATGCATTCGGTTCAGGTGAGCTTATTTTAGAAAAAGCGGTCATTGCTCCACGCCATGTCGAAATTCAGGTTTTTGGTGATACGCATGGCAATTATGTGTATTTGTTTGAGCGTGATTGTTCGATTCAACGCCGTCACCAAAAGGTTGTAGAAGAAGCACCTTGTCCAGTCATGACACCAGAACTGCGTCAGCAAATGGGAGAGGCTGCTGTTGCAGCTGCCAAAGCATGTGCTTACGTAGGCGCGGGAACTGTTGAGTTTTTGCTTGATGCATCGGGTGAATTCTATTTTCTAGAAATGAATACACGCTTACAGGTTGAGCATCCAGTCACTGAGCTTATTACAGGATTAGATTTGGTTGAATGGCAATTGCGTGTCGCCAATGGTGAGTATTTACCATTGCAACAACATGAATTGTCCATCAAGGGCCATGCAATCGAAGTGCGCTTGTATGCTGAAGATCCACGTCAAGATTTCTTGCCGCAAACAGGTCAAGTTTTACGTTGGAAGCCCACAATTTTGCCAAATGTACGAATTGATCATGGCATGTTAGCAACAGATGAAGTTAGCCCTTTCTATGATCCGATGGTGGCGAAGGTGATCGCATACGGTAAAACCCGTGAGGATGCGATTCGTCTACTGGCTCGTGCTGTAGATGATTGTGTTTTGCTGGGTGTAAACAGTAATAAGCAGTTCTTGGTCAATTTATTACGCCATCCCGTTGTTGTTGGTGGTGATACCAATACCGCATTTATTCAACAGCATTTTCAAAAAGATAGCAGCCTACATAAGCAGGTTCTATCTTTAGAAAATTTAGCGATTGCTGCTGCATTATTTAGTCAAAGTAAAGTCACTGCGGTGTGGAAAACTGGGCTTGGAGTGCCATTACCATTAAAACTTAAATATGATGATCAGCAAATTCAATTGCAGCTTTCATCTGTAAATAACACGTTTACGGCACAGCTTTGTGATCAAACAGTTTGTATTGAAGTGCTTGAGAGAACACCAGAGCAATTAGTTTATTTAATTGATGGCGTACGCCGCCGTGTGCAATATGTATTAGATGGTGATCAGCTTTACTTAGATCGAGAGAATGGCAATGTTGCGATACGAAATGTGACTTATGCTGCCCCTGAAATAGCTGATGTGGCTGGTGATGGCAATATTCGTGCGCCGATGGATGGCGCTGTGGTAAATATTTTGGTTAATAAAGGCGATCAAGTCGTGAAAGGTCAAACTTTATTAGTACTTGAAGCCATGAAAATCCAACAGCAGATTAAATCTGATGTGGATGGTGTAGTTGAAGATGTGTTAGGGCAACAGGGTCAACAAGTAAAAAAACGACAAATGTTGTTTAGTATTCAAATTTAATTAAAAATACCGCTCTATATGAGCGGTATTTATTTTTGATCAGAAGTCTTGATTTATTCTCCATCAGCCTCTGCAATCAACTGACTTGCTTTTTTTAGGCTATACAAGAGTTGTCCTAAAAGAACCTCTTTATTACTGAGCGTGACCATAACCATCGGGTGATGAGTTGCTGGAATAGCCGTTAGAATAGCCTTACCATTATCTGCATCTAAAGTAATGTTGTTACAGCCAGTGAGTTGAATCTCTTTTAAAAAAGCAGTCACCATTGCCAAAATTGAGCTACTCACCGCTGCTAATTTGGTGGTGTTATGGTAGTTTTTATGACTTACTGTTGCTAATTCAAAACCATCAGAAGAGCAAATCATTACAAAATCTACGCCACGCGTATTCATCAAAATATTATGAGCTTCAGTTTTTGCTAGCTGTAGCAATTGTGTAGGGGCGGTGCGTTTTTGAGTTGGGATACTAAGCATGATCATTCCCCTGAGATGTTAAGCCTATTTTGACTTCAAGTGATGCAATTAATGATTCAACCATCATTAAAATTTGTTCTTGCTCGCGTGCATCAATAAAAAACAACGGATATGACAGTCCATTTGCTTTTATCCAATGACGATATTGTTGAAGTGACGATTCTTTATTCTCATCAACATGAGTAATACCAATTGCAATATTATCATTATAATTTTTAAAGGTTTCTAAGCAGTTTTCTAGCTCGTCAATAGGATTAGGACTATTGTGATCTAATAATAAAATAACGCCGATTGCACCTTCACAAATAACCGACCATATAAAATCAAAACGGCTTTGTCCCGGGGTGCCATAGAGTCCGATTTTGATTCCATCATCTAAAGTAATTTCACCATAATCAATGCCTACAGTAGTTTGAGTTTTCTGGTGGCTTTGTACATCGGTGTTGAATGCTTCCGTTCCCAAAATTGGAATCTCAGATAACGATTTAATCGCTTCTGTTTTTCCTGCCCCCATACTACCTGCAAAGACAATTTTATATTGCTGTATAATCATAACTTCCCTTAAAGACCAAAACGCCGTCTAATCTTCCCTATAAAATTTTTAAAAAAATGATTGTCTATATTTGAATTTTCTAAATGATAACTAGGTACATAAGAACATTTATTCGCCGAAACAAATCTTCCATTATTTGCCATTACACAAGCTGTAACGAAGCGTAAGACATCGTCGATTGATAAGTTAAGTTGTTTAGCAACATCAGTAATTTTTGCTCCCTGTATAAAACATGCGGAGAGTTGAAGGCTCACTTTTCTATATTCTTTTTGGTAGGGCTGTGGCCAATGATCGATTTTAAAATATTTATCCTTTGCAGCTAGATTTTCAAAGTCTTTTGAACACCAAATTAGGTTCCATAACCAGTCTTGTAAGCAATAACTTTTTTTACGAGAAACCTTAGTAAAATCCGATGTTTTAGCAAAAGCAAAGTTAAAGCTCATATTCGTATATGCTTTTTGACGAGAAGGTTCTATCCAAGCAATTTGAGCTCTGTTATCAATAATGGCAAGAGTGCCTTTATCATCAAATAAATGTAATTTAGTATTTTCTGGACTATGCAAATTTCTTATAAATTGCTCATCAATAAGGAGGAGTTCCGTAGATAAATCTGAAACTATCGCGACACTATTTTGATTTAAAAATGATAATAGATTTTTTTGTAACCAGTCGAATAGAGGTTCTACTTTTTCTAGTGGCAGATACAGAGTATGTTCATAAACTTGATATCGGTTTTCTGAAGGAGTTTTACTAATTTTTAAATAAGGACATTTTTTCTTTTGAAGAATATTTTGAATATTATCAGAGTCAAAAAAGTTTTCGTTAATTAATAATAGATCAATATGATTGTTAGAAATATTAACCCAATTAATACCATGCTGATTAGGTATCAAATTTCTGATTAAAGTTTTTAATTCATCTAAAACTTTTAAACTTAAACCAGAAGTAGCAATATTTATGCAATTCCTATCCATAGTATCACATTAAATTTCATTGAATAACATCATAGTTTTAATGTGCTTGTTATAATAAATATAAAAAGCACATCTTAGATTAATTAGCTAAAGTCTAGCTCTTTTTCAAATGACTTTAACTCATGACGAGCCATGGCCAAATTCGATTTAGTACGATCAAGCACTAAGTAAAGGAATAAATTATTATTACTTTCTAGGGGGCGAATTAAGTGGTAAGCCTTACCTAAGGTAATTAATATATCTTCAATATTGTCATTTAATTTCAAAGCATTGGCGATATTCCGCTTTGCGCGAATTACTTCTGTATTTCCGGCAGCAGCCAATTCTAAATCAATTTCCCCACCACCTTGTGTTGCAAGTGATAATCCACTTTCTGAATCAACAAGTGCAGAAGCAATAAAACCGTCAATTTCAGTTAAGCTATCTAAAGAAAGTTTAGCCATGTTTTTATCTCTC
>NZ_JRVL01000087.1:0-128 GCF_054823985.1 Acinetobacter sp. GN11
GTAAGAGTTCGAGTCTCTTCGCCCCCACCATTAAAAGAAGCAAGACGATGTTCTTGCTTTTTTTATGATTAAATTATTAGTTGTTTAATCATAAATATAGAGGATTGGTGTAATGGTAGCATGACGGT
>NZ_JRVL01000087.1:228-29750 GCF_054823985.1 Acinetobacter sp. GN11
GTTTATTTAATGTCCCTTATGGTTTTTATCGACTTTTAAAAGTTGTCCAGCTTCATTTAAAGTAAACTCATCAAAATCATTTGCTAAATAAAAATGACCTTTATAAAACTGGCGAACTTCTTCAGCAATAGCGTGCTGTCCAGCTTTATCCTGATGTCTAGGGCTAAAATGCGTCAGAATTAAATTACCCAGAGATTGCTGTTCTGCAAATTCAGCCACCATTTTTGCTGAACTATGCATTGGACCTTTGCCCACCTTATCTAAAACTGTTTGCAAGTATGTTGATTCATGAATAAGGAGTTGGGCATCTTTGCAAGCGTCTGCTAACAGTTCAGGTTGGTCATTATCTCCACCTATAACTGCATGAATTTTCTGGTTTTGAACTTTGATAAAGTCTTGAGCTTTTAGAGTTTGTCCGTCAAATTCAACATTGTAGCCTCGTTTTAAATGGCCCCACATATCGCCTTGAGGTACGCCTAACTGAGTTAGAGCTTGGGTATCTAACTTCTTCTGAATAGATTTGATATAAATGCTAAAAGCAAAACTTGGAACACGATGGCTTAGTGGATGTGCTTGAACGATGAATTCATCGGTGATCTGCTGTGGCTGTGTTGCTTCATTCACATCAATAAATTGTAGTGAATAGGGTAAATGTAAATCTGTAAGTTGGGCAGTGATTTCAAACCATTGCTGAATTTCTTTCGGTGCAATCACGATTAATGGTTTACTACGGGCATTCATGCCTGCACTTGCCAATGAACCAACTAGACCATAACAATGATCACCGTGAACATGTGTAATACAAATGGCAACTAGGTTTTGTAAGGAAAGTTTGGCTTGTTGGATGCGGTGCTGCGTACCTTCTCCTGCATCAATTAAAATCCAGTCTTTATTCTTGTTATTACGAACTGCTAATCCTGAAACATTACGTGTCAGAGTGGGTACACCTGAAGATGTGCCTAAAAAAGTAAAATGAAGCATATTCTTGGAATTTTTTGGTCAAATGCGTATTGTATATTATAGACACTTATAAAATTTTATAGAAATTATGGCGGATGCAAAGAAAACAGTCGTTATTGGCTTTGTCGGTTCTACACTTGATCAGGGGAGAAGGCCAGATCGATGGCAACGTTGGCGTCCCACGATTAGTCTGTTAATGCATGAAGATTTACTTGTAGATGAATTGGTGTTGTTACATGATCGGCAACATCATAATTTAGTTAAATCTATAGCATTAGACGCGAAAGAAATTTCTCCACAAACACAGATTTCTGGACATAAGGTCAGTATTAAAGATCCTTGGGATTTTGCAGAGGTGTATGGGGCACTTTATGATTTTGTAAAAACCTATCCGTTTGATGTCGAAAAAAATAACTATTTATTGCATATCACTACGGGAACACATGTTGCCCAAATTTGTTGGTATTTATTAGTCGATGCACATTATTTTCCAGCTCAACTTATTCAGAGTTCACCTAATCAACAAAAGACCTCAGAAGGTGAATATAGAATTATTGATCTGGATTTATCTCGATACGATGTTTTAAAACAGCGATTCGATGATGAACAAAAGCAAAATTGGCAACAACTTAAAGAAAATATTTCTACTCATAATAAAGCGTTTAATCAGCTTATTGAGGAGGTTGAATTAGTTGCAACCCGCTCTAGTGCGCCTATTTTAATTATGGGTGCAACAGGTGTTGGTAAGTCTCATTTGGCAAAACAGATTTTTCAGTTAAAGAAAGATAAATTTCAATTAAGCGGTCGTTTTATTGATGTTAACTGTGCGACCTTACGCGGTGATAGTGCCATGTCCACTTTATTTGGTCATATAAAAGGTGCATTCACAGGAGCAGCTGCTTCTCGTGCTGGTCTACTAAAAAGTGCTGACCAAGGCATTTTGTTTTTAGATGAAATTGGTGAGTTAGGGCTTGATGAACAAGCAATGCTTCTTAAAGCGCTTGAAGACAAAAGCTTCTTTCCAGTTGGAAGTGATAAGGAAATTCAGGCCGATTTCCAACTAATAGCGGGTACTAACCGTGATTTACGTAATGAAGTTCAGGCTGGCCGTTTTCGTGAAGATTTATGGGCCCGTTTGAATACATGGACATTCTTTTTACCAAATTTAAAAGACCGTATAGAAGATATTGCCCCCAACATTGATTTTGAGCTACAACGTTTTGCAGCAATTCATCAAAGACAATTACGTTTTCAACGTGATGCTTTAGAAATGTATTTAAAATTTGCTAAATCAGCAGATGCATCATGGCAAGGAAATTTTAGAGATCTAGCCGCGAGCGTGACTCGTTTAGCAACTTTATCGCAAGGTGAGTTAATTCGCCGTGAAACTGTAGAAAAAGAAATTCAACGGTTAAAGCAACTTTGGCTTATTCAGACCGCATCTTGCAATGATGGAAATAGAGATGCAGACATTCTATTGAACTATTTGAGTTCTGAACAACTAGAGCAAATAGATGAATTTGACCAGATTCAATTACGTGGGGTACTTAAAGTTTGTGAAAATTCAAAATCAATGGCAGAGGTGGGAAGACAACTCTTTTCGGTGTCTCGTCAACAACGTAATACAACGAACGATAGTGATCGAGTGAAAAAATATTTGGCCCGTTTTGGATTGAGTTGGAATAATTTTTAGTAGTTACAGGGCTTATGAAATGATGGACATAGACTCAATCTATGTCCATCAAACTACTGCTTATTTCATAATAATAAAGCGTGTAATGATTTGGCGAAGCTGTTTTAAATAACCTGTAAAGAAGTGGTTAGCGCCCGGTAAAATCGTAATTGGGTGCTTTTGAGGTTTCGCCCATGCAATTGCATCTGAAAGCAAGGTAATGTCATCTTGCTCACCATGAATGAGCAGAATATCACCTTGAATTTCCGGAGTTTTATAGTGGCGCAAACCCACTACGGTAGCCGTTGGTAGACCACACAAAATTAACTGTACAGGTCGTAATTCAGGATTAAGCTGTGCAAAGCATTTTGCCAAAACATGTGAGCCAAAACTAAAGCCACCTGCATAAAATGGCAGACCTTCATGAAGCTTACGAACATGTTCAATTACGGCTAAAATATCTTCAGTTTCACCATGGCCTTCATCATGAATACCTTCACTGCCGCCTAAGCCACGGAAACTAGGGCGATAAACAATACAGCCATATTCATTAAAGATTTGGGTTAAAAGGGCAGGGACTTTATGTTGAGGGGTTCCACCTTGCAATGGATGCGGATGGCAAACAACCGCAAAGCCTTTGATTTCACCTTCAGGGCGGTCAACGAAAAGTTCAATTTTACCTACTGGACCCTGGATGAAAGTTTGCTCAGACATATAAGAACCGCTAAATAACAATACGTGATGCTATTTTACCGATAGTCGTCATTGAAAACACGAGTTAGCATTAAAAAATATCTACTGTTATAGTTGGGATTAAGAATAATTTTTTCAGGTTGTCTATGCTTGCTTTAATTTCTCCTGCAAAAACTTTAGATTATGAAATAGCGTTACCTACAGATGAGTTTACTCAACCTCGCTTGTTAGAACACTCAGCACAATTAATTGATGTTAGCCGTAAACTTTCTGCTTCGGAAATTGCGAGCTTAATGAGTGTCAGTGAAAAAATTGCCAGACTAAATGCAGACCGATTTAGAGATTGGAAGCCCGAATTTGATTTTTCAAATGCTCGTCAGGCAATTTATGCATTTAAAGGTGACGTATATACGGGTTTAGATGCTTATCATTTAAAAGACAAAGATATTGATTTTGCACAGCAGCATTTACGTATGCTATCTGGCTTATATGGTTTATTGCGTCCTTTAGATTTAATGATGCCTTATCGTCTTGAGATGGGTACTAAATTAAAAAATACGCGTGGTCATAATTTGTATGAATTCTGGGGTGAAATTATCACAAACCAGATTAATGAAGACTTGGCAGTAATAAATTCTGAATTACTTGTAAATCTAGCTTCAGATGAGTATTACAAATCGGTCAATGAGAAGAAAATTAAGGCTGAAATTGTTAAGCCTGTTTTTCTAGACCAGAAAAATGGCAAATATAAAGTCATTAGTTTTTATGCGAAAAAAGCACGTGGTTTAATGGCTCGTTTTATGATTGAAAACCAATTAAATAAAGCTGAGGATATTAAAGCGTTCAATACCGATGGATACTACTTTGATGCTGAGAATTCATCAGAAAAAGAACTGGTATTTAAGCGGGACGAACAATAACCCTGAGTAGGGACCATATATGATGATGCAGCTTTACTTATTAAAACTGGAATATGTTTGGTTTAAGCTGCATCAGCATTATCATTTTTCTGAGCCACAAAAAATCTTAAATATACTCATCGCTGCTTATAGTGAAAAGCAGCGGGCCTATCATACTGTTCAACATTTATATGAATGCTTAGCTTTGCTCGAATCAGTTCGATCTGATTTGAATGATGCCTATGCGGTTGCATTGGCACTCTGGTTCCACGATGCAATCTATGACCCACAAGCTAAAGACAATGAGTTTAAAAGTGCTGAGTTATTTGAACAATGTATGGCTCAAGATTTACCAGTAAATACAGTTCAGAAAATAAAGCTTTGGATTCTTGCTACTCAAAAGCATATATCAAC
Source organism: Acinetobacter sp. GN11 (assembly GCF_054823985.1). Taxonomy (NCBI): domain Bacteria; kingdom Pseudomonadati; phylum Pseudomonadota; class Gammaproteobacteria; order Moraxellales; family Moraxellaceae; genus Acinetobacter; species Acinetobacter sp. GN11. The sequence goes on from NZ_JRVL01000087.1 coordinate 4,867, forward strand.
TGATGAAACGGATTTACAATTTTTATTGGATATTGATTTAGCTATTTTGGCAGCAACTCCAGAACGTTTTATGCAATATGAACAGCAGATTCAACAGGAATATGCTTGGGTCGATCCAGAAGTATATTCAACCAAAAGAAAAGAAGTTTTAGCGCATTTTTATCAGTCAGACCCACTTTATCAGACGACTTATTTTCAACAGAATTTTGAGTTAAGAGCAAAGCAAAATTTACAGAGGACATTAGGCATAGCCTAAGCTAAATATAAGAATTTAGATCTGTCGATTAAAATAAAGTGATATAGATTTCTAGTCTTTTTTGAAAAGTGAAATGGTTACATAAGAGAGGAACCACTGAAAAAAGCAGTGATTCCTTAGAAATAAATTATTTAAAGAAATAACCTGTTTCTGGTGAGCTTGCATTTGCCATACGTTTGCGTGGCATACGACCCGCTAAAAATGCTTCACGTCCAGCTTCAACAGCTTTTTTCATTGCAGACGCCATCAAAATAGGGTTTTGAGCAGCTGCAATTGCTGTATTCATCAGCACGCCATCACAACCAAGTTCCATAGCAATTGCAGCATCACTTGCTGTACCAACGCCTGCATCTACCAAAACGGGTACTTTTGCATTTTCTTTAATAATTGAAATAGTGTGCGGGTTTAAGATACCCAAACCTGAACCAATTAGACTACCTAAAGGCATGATCGCTACACAGCCCATACTTTCAAGTTCTTGGGCAATGATTGGGTCATCAGATGTGTAGACCATAATCTCAAAACCGTCATCAATCAAAGTTCGAGCCGCTTTTAAAGTCTCTGTTACATTTGGATATAAGGTTTTTTCGTCGCCCAAAACTTCAAGTTTTACCAAGTTATGACCGTCTAGAAGTTCGCGCGCTAACATGCAAGTACGTACTGCGCTATCAGCATCAAAACAACCTGCGGTATTTGGCAAAATTGTATATTTTTCTGGTGGAATAACTGAGAGTAAGTTCGGTTGATCTGGATTTTGTCCAATATTCACACGGCGGATTGCGACAGTTACAATTTCTGCACCACTCGCTTGAATGGCTAAATCTGTTTCATTTAAGTCTTTATATTTGCCAGTTCCTACCAATAAACGAGATTGAAAAGAACGTGAACCAATAATGAGAGGGGTGTCTTGCATGGATAACTCCGACTTAGCCGCCGCCAACAGCGTGAATAATTTCGATACGGTCATGTTGAGCAATAGTGATTTGCTCTAATTTGCTTTTAGAAACGATCTGCTGATTGTGTTCGACAGCAAAGCGTTTTCCTTCAAGTGCCATTTCCTGAATAAGTTGCAACAGGTTTTGACAAGGCGTGTCCGTTAATTCGCCATTTAAATAAATTTGCATGATCACATTCCAATTATTTTGCGTATTTGAGGGCATTCCAAGCCAAAACGAGCCATCCAGCTATCATAAATGCTCCACCAATTGGGGTAATTGCCCCTAAAATTCGCGGTAATCCAAGCGCCATGATATAGAGTGAACCACAGAAGAATAAAATACCGATCTGAATCAATATGAATGGCAATTTAATGGGGAACGTAATGATGACTTTACTTAAAATACCAAGTGCTAAGAGACCTAAAGCATGGTAGAAAAAATAGTCGGTTGCAGTATGCCACCAGACAAGTTGCTCAGGACTCGCATGAGCTTTAAGACCATGTGCTCCAAAAGCACCCAACATGACTGCAAAGGCAAGATTAAGGGCTGAAATGGCAATCCACATAACAAAAAACGCAAATGAATAATGAAGGGCAACGTTATCATAGATTGGGTTGGCTAAACATAGCCAGATAAAACAAAAGGGCTAATCGCCCTTTTATTTTTAAACTTATTTTAGCTTGCAGACATGGCAATTTTAATTTTTTCCATTGCATTCTTTTCAAGCTGGCGAATGCGTTCTGCTGATACATTATATTCGGCCGCTAATTCGTGGAGAGTAGATTTATCATCATCTAACCAGCGACGTTGTAAAATGTTACGCGAACGGTCATCTAACTGGTCCATTGCATCATGTAAAGCAGATGTACTTTGCTCTTCCCAGTCCTCATTTTCGACTAAACGAGCTGGATCGTAGCGGTTATCTTCAAGATACAATGCAGGTGCAGTATGTGGGGTGTCATCGTCGTCGTCGCCTTGAGCTTCGAAAGCAGCATCATAAGCGGTTAAACGACCTTCCATCTCCAGAACTTGTTCTGCAGTAACATTTAAGTCATTCGCAATCGATTGAGCTTCTTCGAGCGTTAATTTTTTACTCGATTTTTTTAAACTACGTAAATTGAAAAATAATTTACGCTGAGCTTTGGTCGTTGCAATTTTGACAATACGCCAGTTACGAATAACGTATTCGTGAATTTCTGCCTTAATCCAGTGGACGGCAAAAGATACAAGACGCACGCCCATATTTGGGTCGAAACGCTTCACGGCTTTCATTAAGCCTAAATTACCTTCTTGAATAAGGTCGCCTTGTGGTAGGCCATAACCTGCATAGCTGCGCGCAATGTGAACGACGAAACGTAAATGCGACATTACCAGCATTTTTGCGGCATCAAGATCTTGGTCATAATAATAACGATCAGCAAGTTCTTTTTCTTGCTCGGCCGTTAAAATAGGAATCTGATTGACAGTACTGATATATGCACCAAGGTTTACACCGGGCGCAGACAATGACAGGGGCATCAATTGATTGCTGCTGTCACTCATGATTTCTCCTTGTAGGATCGGATGGGATAACCAATAAATTTATCTTAATTTGAATCAGCTTCATAATTAAGGAAAATTGGGTAGAGAAATGTAAAATTTTATGCAATTTCTAATCTTTTAGTTTATCAAAGAATCATTGAGTTTCAATTAAATAGTGAAATTCTCTTTCGGATATATGTGTTGTCTGACACATAAAATGATGTAAACCACAGTAACGAGTTACATCTATTTCACTATGTGGGTCAGAAGATTTTAATAAAAATAGCTGTTTACCCGATACTTTTTTGAGTTCGCGTTTTAGCATTAATAAAGGCATTGGACACGGTTGGCCCAAGGCATTAATTTCAATAAGTGCTGTAGTAGAAGAAGTGTTGGTCATTCATCATCAAAACAACTAAAAAGATTATTCTAACAAATTTTTTTATAAACGCTGCACATTTTATAAAAGAAGAAACAAGCAATTACCTATAAGAAATATTGTAATAAGCTGTTTAAAAAAAGGACTAAAAAATAGGGGGAATAATTGAAAAAAATTCTATTAATTGTCATAAACCCATGGTAAGCTCGAACCGTTTTAAGATTTACCGCACACTTAAATTGGTTTAAAAATCTTATAACAAATGGATGTAACCGGAAATTGTTGATAGTTTTACAGAATGATTACAAGCTTTAAGATTATAAATATTTTAAACACTTGTTTGCTCTGCTGTTTGCAACACCGGAAGGTCCTTTTTTCAACATCTGAGGATTGACTTATGACAGCTCGCGAACAAGGCGTAGTAAAGTGGTTTAACGACACTAAAGGTTTTGGCTTTATTCAACGTAACGGCGGTGACGATGTATTCGTTCATTTCCGTGCAATCGCTGGTGACGGCCACCGTTCTTTACGTGACGGTCAACGCGTAGAATTTAGTGTAGTACAAGGTCAAAAAGGTTTTCAAGCTGAAAACGTTCAGCCTTTAGACTAATTCATCATTTTTTGATGAATCATGGACGCTCCAATTTTTGAATTGGGGCGTTTTTGTTTATAATGATCTTCTCACTAGAGAGATTGTTTGTTAGAGCACGTATTTATGACATCTGGTTTTGAAACCTTGAATTTACATCCGCAACTTAAAAAGGCGATTGATGCTTTAGGGTTTAAGCAAATGACCCCGATTCAGCAAAAGGTTTTAAAATATACGTTGGGCGGGCATGATGCAATTGGTAGAGCGCAAACAGGAACAGGTAAAACTGCTGCTTTCCTGATTAGTGTCATTAATGACTTATTACATAACCCGATTCAAGGGCAGCGTTTTCGTGGTGAGCCACGTGCCTTGATTTTGGCGCCTACTCGTGAGTTGGCATTGCAAATTGAAAGCGATGCGAAATTACTCACAAAATTTTCAGATTTACACATCGTGACACTGTTGGGTGGCGTAGATTTTGATAAGCAAAAGAAACAACTAGACGCTAATTTTGTCGATATCATGGTTGCCACTCCTGGGCGTCTAATTGATTTTGTAGAACAAAAAGAAGTTTGGCTCGATCAAATTGAATTCCTTGTCATTGATGAAGCTGACCGCTTATTGGACATGGGTTTTATTCCTTCTGTAAAACGTATTGTGCGTTTTTCTCCGCGTAAAGAAGAACGTCAAACCCTCATGTTCTCGGCTACTTTTAGTTATGACGTGCTTAACTTGGCGAGACAATGGTTGTTTGAGCCAATCACTGTTGAAATTGAGCCTGAGCAAAAAACCAATAACGATGTTGAACAACGCGTTTATGTAGTGGCTAAACAAGATAAATATCGTTTGTTACAAGATATTTTGCGTGAAGAACCGATCGATAAAGTCATGATTTTCGCTAATCGACGTGATCAAGTACGCCGTCTTTATGATCATTTAAAGAGAGATGGGTATCGGGTCGGGATGCTTTCAGGTGAAATTGCCCAAGATAAACGTTTAAAAATGTTAGACCAATTTAAACAGGGTAAAAACAATATCATGATTGCAACGGATGTTGCAGGCCGTGGTATTCATGTTGATGGCGTATCTCATGTGATCAACTATACTTTACCTGAGCAATCAGATGATTATGTTCACCGGATTGGTCGTACAGGTCGTGCTGGGTCACAAGGTGTAAGTATTAGTTTCTTATCTGAAGATGATGCTTTTTACTTGCCAGAAATTGAAAAAGCAATTGGTAAGAAATTGCCATTAACCCGATTAGATGGTTATTGCTAATAAAAAAATCCCAATCAGATGATTGGGATTTTTTTTGATTAATTAATTTTACAATAGAAAGTAAGTGTTGTTTGATAATCATCGTCTTTTGCTAGAGATGCATTTTTACCAGTCAAGGTGCCAATCACACCAGCAGCAGCTTCAACCATTTGACCTGTTTTCTCGCTTACTACATCTTTTAATACACCGTTGTATGTTGTTTTTTCATCTACCACAACAGGGCTGGTGCTTTTTGAACAAGTTTTTTGAGCGGCAGTAATCGCATTATTTTTTGCAATTAGATTTGTTTTACCAATGCCTGTAACTTCAAATTGATTATTTTCTTTTTGAACAGCCAATGTGTTTTTAGGGGTGGTGGCACAAGCACCTAGTAATAAAACAACACTACTTAATGCGCTCGCTAAAATTATTTTTTTCATGTTTCACCTAATATCGTTAATCGTCAAAAGATCTCACTATTTGAACACAAGTTTTCTAATTGATTTTGAAGACGTTGTATAAGTTTTGATGTTTTGTCTTAGAAAAATGTCAAAGCGTGAACTCGTTATTTTTATGTTCTAGATACAATGGTGGATTATCTGTAGATTATGCTAATCTATTTTGAATTTTTTGAGTTAGATCAATATTAATGACGGATTCAGCAACACAGATAATTCATCAAAATATTCACCAACGTCAATCTATTGGGCAATTGATTGAGCCTGCACCGAATGCAGATCAATTAGAGTTAGCTTTTCAAGCTGCTTTAACTGCTCCTGACCATCATAGACTTAAACCAACACGTTTTGTCGTTATCGAAGCTGAACAGCGTGCTGCATTTGGTGAGGTTTTAGCGAAAGCATTGGCTGACTTAGGTGAAACTGACTCAGCGCAACTTGAGCGAGTTAAGCAACATCCTTTCCGTGCACCTTTACTCATTTTAGCGCTTACACAATTGCAAGATCATCCTAAGGTTCCGCATTTTGAACAGATTTTAAGTACTGGAGCTGCCGTACAAAACCTTTTATTGTCTTTACAAGTTCAAGGTTTTTCTACGATGTGGCGTAGTGGCGCTGTTGTTGAGTCAAATTGGTTAAAACAGCATTTAGGATTGCAACCACATGATTTAATTTCAGGTATTATTTATGTGGGCACGGCAGCTAAAGCGATTGCACCACGCGCAGATATTAAAAGTAAAGAATTCGTAAAAATTTGGCAGGCATAAAAGTCTGTAGAAGTAAGAAATAGGATAATAAAGCATGACTGAATTTAAGTTTACAGATTTAGTGGAACCTGTTGCGGTCGATAAAAAAACGGCATTACGCATTACTGTTTTAGGTGGAGGCAGTTTTGGTACAGCTATGGCGAATTTAGCTGCACGTAATGGTTGTGACACCATGATCTGGATTCGTGATGCTGATACAGCAGAAGAAATCAATAAAACGCATATTAATAAACGTTATTTGCCAGACTTTGTTTTAGAGTCATCATTGCGTGCTGTGTGTGACCTAGAACAAGCAGTGTGTGATCGAGATATTATTTTGGTGGCTATTCCTAGTCATTCATTTCGTGATGTATTAAAACAAATCGCTCCTTATATTACTGCACAGGCGGTTGTTTCTTTAACGAAGGGAGTTGAGGCTAAAACTTTTAGCTTCATGAGCGATATTATTCGTGAAGAATTGCCAGAAGTTCCTTATGGGGTGTTATCTGGCCCAAATCTCGCTAAAGAGATTATGGCGGGAATGCCATCTGGTACTGTTATTGCCAGTGATTCTGAACTCGTTCGTTATGCTGTGCAGCATGCTCTTCATAGTGCTTTATTCCGAGTTTTTGGTAGTGATGATGTGCATGGTGTTGAACTGGGTGGGGCACTTAAAAATATTTACGCCGTTGCAATGGGAATTGGAGCTGCTTACAAGATTGGTGAAAATACCAAGAGTATGATTTTAACGCGTGCTTTGGCTGAAATGAGCCGTTTTGCAGTCAAACAAGGTGCAAATCCTCTAACATTCTTAGGTTTATCTGGTGTTGGTGATTTATTTGCAACCTGTAATAGCCCTTTAAGCCGTAATTATCAAATTGGTTATGCTTTGGGTTCAGGCAAAACACTTGATCAGGCGAGTAAAGAGTTGGGGCAAACCGCTGAAGGAATTAATACGATTATTCAGGTGCGTGGTAAAGCAGAAGAACTAGACGTATATATGCCTATTACCAATGCTTTATATGAGGTTATTTTCGAAGGGGCGCCTCCTTTAAATATTGCCTTATCTCTTATGAAAAATGGACACCGTAGTGATGTTGAGTTTGTTTTACCTCACCATGAAGTCTGAAGAATAAATGTCATAAATTACGGTTATAATGCAAGAATTATTGACAAGGAATATTTATGCAACTGACATTAGTTCGTCATGGGGAAGCCGCTCCTCCAGTGAATGGTAATGACACTAAACGTCCACTTACTTCTCGTGGGCATGCTCAAGCTGAGCAGACAGCAACATTTTTAAAAGATATTGTTAAGCCTGATATTTTTGTAGTTAGTCCTTTATTACGTGCTCAAGAGACATTGGCGCATATTCAAGCTTATTTTAAAGATGTTCCTGTGCTGTTATGCGATAAAATCAAACCAGATGATAATGCGAAAGAAGCAGTTGAGTGGTTGTCTCAAGTTCCTTATGAGTCAATTGTAGTCGTGTGTCATATGAATGTAGTAGGGTATATTGCTGAACTACTGACACATGAAAACTTTAATCCATTTGCACTTGCCGAAGCTCGAATTTATGATCAGGCTGTTATTGCAACTGGTTTATCAACACAAAAAAATAGTTTTATACCCACAATATAATTAAAAAGGTCATTTAGCCCATTATGCTGTATTTATGGATGCCTGAAACCAATGGAATATGGCATTGGTCTAACGGAGAAAATTGGTTGCAGGCAGCAAGTCTTGATCAATTAATACAAGACCTGCAATTACATCAAGGAAAAGAAGCTGTCATCTTTTTCCCTAGTCGCCATGCTCAGGTACTCCAGCAGCACATGGCAAAGTCTCATTACAAGCAACTAGGGGCAGATGGCGTTAAATATTTGCTTGAAGAATTTGTAACTTTGCCTATTGATCATATGAAAGTGGTGCATCATTTTCATGCTGATCAATTAACCGTATTGGGAGTGGCAAAAACAACAGTTGAAACATGGCAGCATGCAATGGCTTTACTGCCTATTAAACTCGTTGCTTTATTGCCAGACTTTCTAATTTTACCGGAACCTCAAGAGCAGCAAGTGGTCTTATGTAATATTGACCAGAAATTACTTGTGCGTGAAAGTAAATGGGTGGGTAATTCACTAGATGATTTAGCATTATTTTTAGAGTTTCAATCAGTCGAAACTCATTATCAATATAGTGGTTTGACAACAGAGCAACTCGAAAGCTTGGTGGCAGCATCGGATGCCGAGCATCATTCTGAATTTATCTATCAATTTCAGGGTTTAGATAAGCCTAAACAGCATCCTTTTAATGTTCTGCCTAAAGCTAAAGGGCAAGAGCACACGGTTTCTGGTTATTGGAAAGCGTGTGCCGCTATTGTTTTAGCAATTATAGTGGTCCAGTTTAGCTATGATTTGTTGCGTTGGATAAAGTTAAGAAATGTGGCTAATCAAACCGCCGAACAGACGGTCGAGCAATATAAATATTGGTTTGGCCCTTCTAGTCGGGTAAATGAACAAAATATAAAAAGCCAGTTTGAAAGTCATTTACGCATGAGTAAGCAAGGTGATACACAAGCACTTTCTTTATTGAGCCGTGTTGGTCCTATTTTAATGCAAAGACAAATTTTAGCTCAGCAGTTAGCTTATGATGCTTCAACACTAACTATGGCATTAAAAGCAAAGTCGGCAGATGATTTGCAAGCTTTAACTCAGCAACTTAACCAGCAGGGTTTTAAAGCGGAGCTCGGTAATGTTCAAGCCGATGGTGGTGGGGCAATTGGGGTGGTGAAAATACAATAATGAAAATGATAACTCAATTGCAAAACCGCTTTGATCAGTGGGTTGAACAAATCGTTCAATATTTAGATCGTTTAACTCTGCGTGAACGTATTATGGTGGTCTTTACTACAATCTTTGTAGTCGTGGCTATTGTTGGAGCTTCACTCTGGAAAATGCATTCTTTGGCAGAGCAGCAACAACAACGCTTAAATGATTTAAAAGATTTGATGGTATGGATGCAGAGTAATGCCGTTACCATGAAGCCAGCGAATGAGCTCGAATTAGGCCAATCGGAAAAAATACAACGAGTAGCTCAGCAACAAGGTTTAACGGTCACTTCTCAACAAAATGGTGAGCAGTTACAAATTATTGTTACTCATCAGAATTATGCAATTTTAGCTAACTTTTTAACCCAACTTGCACAAATGGGCTTAAGTATTCAAAAGATGGAAATGGTTTCAAGTGACGGACAGATTAAATTAACAGCGACGGTTCAATAACATATTAAAATATGGTGTTCTTAAGCATGGTGTTTTGTGCTACCTGTGCCTATAATATGTCTACCTAAAATCAGTAGACTGTGATTGGTATGTTATATTCACTTGCTCGCCCGATGTTGTTTAGTTTAGCACCAGAGCGTGCCCATGAATTAACATTATCTATGCTTGATAAAGCACATAAGTTCGGCTTGCTACGCCAGAGCGTAGAATCAAAACCAACAACCTGTATGGGAATTGAATTTCCAAATCCGGTAGGTTTAGCTGCTGGACTTGATAAGAATGGCGCACATATTGATTCTTTAGCTGGACTGGGTTTCGGTTTTATTGAAATCGGAACAATTACACCTCGTCCTCAGTCGGGTAATCCACAACCACGATTGTTCCGTATTCCTGAAGCGAAAGCCATTATTAACCGTATGGGGTTTAATAATGATGGTGTTGATAAACTTGTTGAGAATGTCAAAGCTTCAAAATTTAAAGGAATTCTAGGTATCAATATTGGTAAAAATGCAGATACACCTGTAGAAAAGGCTGTTGATGATTACCTGATTTGCCTTGAGAAAGTTTATAACTACGCTTCTTATATTACCGTTAATATCTCATCTCCAAATACCAAGAACTTAAGAAGTTTACAAAGTGGTGATGCATTAACTGAATTATTGCAAACATTAAAAGAAAGACAACTTGAGCTTGCCGAGCAATATAACCATTATGTTCCTTTAGTTTTAAAAGTTGCACCTGATTTAACAGCAGAAGATGTTGAATTTATTGCAGCACAATTATTGCAATTTAAAATTGATGGTTTGATTGTTACCAATACGACTTTATCTAGAGAAGGTGTAGAAAATCTTCCTTATGGTAATGAGTCGGGCGGCTTATCAGGTGCGCCTGTTTTTGAAAAAAGTACAGAATGCTTACGTTTATTTGCCCAAACGTTAAAAGGACAAATCCCGTTAATTGGTGTGGGTGGAATTTTGTCGGGTGAACAAGCAGCAGTCAAACAGCAAGCTGGAGCAACACTAGTACAAATCTATAGTGGATTGATTTACACCGGTCCTATATTGGTAAAGCAATGTGTTGCAGCCATGACTTAAGTGAATATGAACACAATTGATATCATTATTCTGATACTTTTGCTCATTGGGGGGCTAAACGGTTTGCGACAAGGATTTATCAAAGCCTTTGCGAACTTGGTAGGATGGATCATTGCATTAATTATGGGTGCAAAATATGCTGTCCTCCTTGCGCCGTCCATGTCGGGTTTAAGTCATGATCCGGTTGTTCAAAAAATTGCAGCTTTCGCATTTATAGCACTTATGATCATTGTTTTAACATGGATCGTCACTGCATTTTTAAATGGCCTCTTGAAAAGTCTGAAATTGGGACCATTAAATCGTTTAGCAGGTGGTGCTTTTGGTTCCTTAAAAGGCTTGTTGGTTGTGTTGATTACAATGCAGGGCGTAGGGCCTTGGGTTGAAAGTTCACCAAACTGGAAACAGTCCATACTTATACAATTTTTACTGCCTTATGCACCTTTAGCGACTGAATTATCTAAAGATGCAGCGAGTGAGGCATTTCATCAAATAACATCTGGAGGTAGTGCATCAAGCACCCCTTCAAAAACAATGGACGAATCGGAAGATTTAGAAAACCGATCCGACCATTCGACAAAGAATCCTTTTTATTAATTCCTAGCTTGTCTGCGAGGTTGCTATGTGTGGAGTTGTTGGTATAGCCGGTAAATCGCCAGTGAACCAAATGTTGTTTGATGCTTTAACGATGTTGCAACATCGTGGGCAAGATGCAGCTGGAATAGTAACCTGCCATGAAGGCCGTCTTTTCCTTCGTAAGGATAACGGCATGGTGCGTGATGTTTTTCATACTCGTCATATGAGAGCATTACTTGGTAATTATGGTATTGGCCATGTACGTTACCCAACTGCTGGTTCTGCTAGCAGTGCTGAAGCACAACCATTTTATGTGAACTCACCTTACGGTATTACGCTTGCGCATAATGGTAATTTAACCAATGCCGAAGATATTCATGATGATCTGTTTAAAACAGATTTACGTCATATGAATACTGATTCTGACTCAGAAGTTCTTTTGAACGTGTTCGCGCATGAGTTGCAGAAGAACGGTACTTTAAACCCTACACCAGATGATATTTTCCACACAGTTACTCGTGTACACGAGCGCTGTCTAGGTGCATATGGCGTAGTGGCGATGATTACTGGTCACGGTTTAGTTGGTTTCCGCGATCCAAACGGTATTCGCCCACTGATCTATGGTTCACGTATGACTGAACAAGGCGAGATGGAATACATCATCGCTTCTGAATCAGTTGCTATTACAGCTCTTGGTTTCAAAATTGAGCGTGACATTGAACCAGGTGAAGCAATTTTTATCACTGCTGATGGTGAATTATATTCAAGACAATGTGCAGCTAATCCAAAATACCGTCCATGTATTTTTGAATATGTTTATTTTGCGCGTCCTGATGCCATTATTGATGGAATTTCAGTTTATAAAGCCCGTTTAAAAATGGGTGAAAAGCTTGCTCATAAAATCTTACGTGATTGGGGTGAGGACCATGATATTGATGTGGTTATTCCAATTCCAGATACGAGCCGTACTTCAGCATTAGAACTTGCAAATATTCTAGGTGTGAAGTTCCGTGAAGGTTTTATGAAAAACCGTTACATCGGTCGTACCTTCATTATGCCAGGTCAGCAACAGCGAAAAAAATCAGTACGTCAGAAATTAAACCCTGTAGAACTTGAGTTTAAAGGTAAGAATGTTTTACTGGTTGATGACTCAATTGTTCGTGGTACAACCTGTAACGAAATCATCCAGATGGCACGTGATTCTGGTGCGAAAAAAGTATACTTTGCATCAGCTGCACCTCAGGTTATGTATCCAAACGTTTACGGTATTGATATGCCTGCTAAAACTGAGCTAATTGCTTCAGAGCGCAGTGTAGAAGAAATCCAAGAAATTATTGGTGCTGACCGTTTGGTTTTCCAAGAATTGGAAGACTTGAAAAATGCTGTACGTACTAGCAAGGTGCCTGATCTAACTGAGTTTGATTGCTCTGTATTTGATGGAATCTATGTCACAGGCGATATTGATGGTGCTTATCTAAATAATTTGGAGCAGAAGCGTAATGATTCTGCGAAAAAGAAAAAAGATGGTTACATTGATGTTAATGTTGACGCAGCTTCTGTCGATTTAACTGGCATTAAAGAAGAATAGAAATAGCTGAAAAAAGCGGGTGTTTCCCGCTTTTTTCTTTTATGATGAAAACTAACAATGTAATTGGGAATATTTACATTGAAAGAAGTAAGCCACTATCTAATCGAAAATAAGAATATGGCATGGTCCATCACTATGTGTTTGGTTGCTGTGTTGCTTACTATTTTTATCTTAAATTTAATTTTAGGTTTACTCGTCCATTTTTTTGATTATAGTCAGCCCATTTGGTGGCACACTTTAAGTCCTTATTTTGTCGCATTATTGCTTTTTATTATGGTTTGGTCAGTAGTTACTGAACTTTATATCTTGCGTAAAGGTGGACATTCTTTAGCAAAACAACTTAAAGCACGTCGTTTAGTAAAAGAAGAAAGTACGCCAGAAGAACTTGAAGCATTAAAAATTACTGAATATTTGGCGCAAAATTTTTCACTTAAAGTTCCAACCTTATATGTTTTACCTGATGAAGTAGGCGTAAATGCGCTTACGGCAGGTTTTCACCCTAAAGATATTGTGATTATTTTGACGTGGGGAGCTCTGCAAAATCTAGATAAACTTGAACTATATGGTTTGTTGGGCCATGAGTTTAATCAGATTTTATCAGGTGAAGCAGTTGAGAATACTAAATTAAAGATTTTATATAGTGGATTAACAACGTTTAGCCAGTGGGGCAGTAAATTAGCAAAACAAGGTTTTAAGCGCTATAGCCCTGGTTATAAACATAAATTTGAAACCGTGTTTGTTGCGGTGGGTGGCGTTATTTGGCTGGCTGGAAGCCTAGGCGTACTAATTACCCGATTTATTAAATATTTAACCTTAAGTGGTCGTACATTTCGTAATGACCAAAAAACGGTACGATTATTAAAAAATAGTGCCAATACTCAGACTTTGTTGCGTATTTATGTTCACCATTCTGGTTCACAAATTCATAGTGCTTATTCTGAGTCAATCGCGCATATGTGTTTTGCGAACTCACTTAGCCCTCAAAGCTGGATGAATATTCACCCAAGCATTCGTGAACGGATTTATGAGTTAAATCCGACTTTGCTACAAGATTTACAATTAGAAAATTTAAAAAAGCTCCGTAATCGCCCGTTGTTTAGTTTATTTCATTTTTTAGAGGAATCTGAAAAAGAAATTTACGTTCCATGGTCATCTCCTCAACCTTTGCCTTTACTGCGGTTGTCACCAATTAGTTTTGCATTAAATGATGCCATTAAGCCTCTTAGTAGTGATGTGCGTCGAAATAAAAAGCGTCCTGAACTCATTCAGCGTGCGCTACAAACTGCTACTGGTTCACGTGAGGTAATGGTCGCTATTTTGATGATTCGTCAATATCGAGAATTTATTCCTAAAGATGCGCCAGTTAGTCATGCCATTATTGATGCCTTATTAAATCTTGATGGCCGTATTCATATTCAGATATTTCATGATGCTTGTAAAAACATTGGACATATGCCAGCAAGCATTGCGCGGCAATTTCTAACAAAACTAGCGCTCATTATTCAAGAAGATGGCGAAATTGGTTTGTTAGATGCACTTTTGTTGGAGCGGGTTAAATATGAATTGAATTTGATGCCGTTACATTTGCCAACAGCACTTGAAGAAGTGAAACCTCAAATTGTTCGTTTGATTGATGCTTTACTTCATGTTCAGCAAATTAATAGTCCAAATCAGTTAGAAGTGCGTGAGCGTATTTTGCGTTCGCTGCTCAATCCAGATGAAATGTATGTCTATGATGAGATTTCAGATGAGCCTTTGGATTTGGCCGAAATTTTAAATGATATTGCGGGATTATTATTGCGTGACCGTCTTAGTATTCTGGCGATTGCAGAAATGTGCTTATGGAGCGATCGTATTATCACGCAAGACGAACTAGATGTACTTGAATTGCTTTATTGGCGTTTTGGCTTTGAGACAGAAGAAATTGTTGAGCAAATGCAAAAAAGAAATAGTGTTATGATTATTTAAAAGACATCTACGATTATAAAAACAACGGAACGAAATAAAACACTGAAAAAAAAACTGAAGCCCGTTAGAATGTAGCTTGAGTAGAGGTATTGATTCACACATGATTGGGCAGCAAAGAAATATATTGGCAACTTTAGGAATTGATTTATGGATTCCTAAGACACAGACATGCCAAAAAAATAATGCTCAAAGCCTTTGGCGAGATCATGTGGTTGAAGAACCTGAACCGATTATATTGCCTTCTGTAGAACCCATAGTTGTTGAGCAGCCCACAAAGCCACAAATCAACGATATTCCAAAAGTTGAACCTGAAATTGTGGCGCCAGTGTCAATGCCGGTTCAACCTGTTATAGAACCTCGCAATGAAGTGCAAGCACCTGTCATTAAGATTGCATCATTTGAGTTGCAGGCTTTTTCTCTTGAAAAATGTGTTATTTTTTTAGATGTTACCAATTTAAATGAAGAAGAAAAACAGCTCTGGATTAACATACAAAAAGCAAAAATAGGGCAGTATGCTGAATTAAAGTGGCCTTTTCCTTTAGCTACTTATCAAGATCAGCGGGGTGCTGGTTCATATATACAAGGCTTCTTAGATGCTGTCGCAGCAGAGAAAAAGATATTGTGTCTTGGTGACTGTTCTTATATTCAACACGCGAATATTATTCATTTGGCAAGTTTAAAAGAAATGCTGGAGAAACCACTCCTTAAAAAAAGGTTATGGAAATTAATGCAAGATAACAACGAGTAGTAGGGATTTACATGAAAAAAGTTGTAGTTTTTAGTCAAATTGATGAAGAAATTTTGTCTCGATTACAACAGGATTATCATGTTGTAGTTCTTAACCCAAAATTGGGTGATATTAATGAACAAATACGACAGCACGTTGTGGATGCTGATGGAATGATTGGTGCAGGACGGTTACTGAATAAAAATAACCTTGCACCTGCCCAAAAACTAAAAATTATTTCATCTGTAACGGTGGGCTATGACAATTATGATCTGGCTTATTTAAATCAAAGAAAAATCTGGTTATCAAATACTCCTCATGTTTTAACGGAAACAACAGCTGATCTTGCTTTTACATTATTACTAAGCGCTGCTAGAAAAGTTCCTTTTCTTGATCATTGGACTAAACAAGGTGAATGGAAAAGAACTGTAGGGCCTCAGCAATTTGGTTTAGATGTTTTTGGAAAAACATTGGGAATTATTGGACTTGGCAATATTGGTGCTGCAATTGCACGTCGTGGTTTTTATGGGTTTAACATGAATATTGTTTACCATAATCGTCGTGAAAAGCCTGAATTAGCTGAACCGTTAAATGCAGAATATCTTGATTTGGATCAATTACTACAGCAGTCTGATTTCGTGGTCATCGCCGTTGATTTAAATAATGAATCGAAAGCCTTAATGGGTAAAGCTCAGTTTGAGCTTATGCAAAAACATGCTATTTTTATTAATATTGCGCGTGGTTCAGTCGTTGATGAGCAAGCTTTAATTGAAGCTTTACAGGAAAATCAGATCTTTGCTGCTGGCTTAGATGTGTATGAAAAAGAACCTTTACAAGATTCAGAACTTTTTAAATTACCCAACGTAGTCACGTTACCTCATGTAGGTTCAGCTACTGCTGAAACCCGTAAAAAAATGGCGAATCTTGCCTATAAAAATTTGGTTGAAGCTTTAGAAGACAAAACACCTAGATATCTGGTAAACCAAAATTTTATATAAGTGATGAATAACACTTCATTGCAAAACTAGTCGATTTCGAGTGATATAGTAAAAGTCTATTGATGGAAAATCCTGTTTTAGGGTTTACATCAGTAGGCTTTTTTTATGGTTTGATTTTAATAGAGAAAAACTTTTGAGATTTTTGCCAGTTATTTTAAGTGCGACTTTTATAGCAAATGCTTCGTATGCACAGTCTTTCGACCCTCAGCCATCTGCGAATCAGGTGGAAATTCCAAATATTGGAAGTGGGATAGGCTTGCTTGATCAACAAAAAGAAAAATTTATTGGCGAAAAAGTTTTCCGTGAAGTTCATAAACAAATGCCGGTTATCCAAGATATCTGGCTCGAAGATCAATTTTTCCAAGTATTTTCAAGTATTTTGAGTGAGACTCAACTGGGTCAACCTATTGGTCTAGTTGTTATTAAAGACCCACAAATTAATGCATTTGCTGTTCCGGGTGGTCTATTTGCGCTTAATACAGGACTTATCGCTTCAGCTCGTAATATTGACGAAATTGCTGGTGTTATGGCCCATGAAGTTGCACACGTATCACAAAGACATTTTAGCCGTTCAGAGGAAGCTTTTAAGGGGCAAACTTTATTAAGTTTAGCTGGGCTTTTGGCAGGCGTGGCCATAGCGGCACAGGGTGGTGGAGATGCAGGAGCGGCAGTGATGTTGGGAACGCAGGCTGCCCTAATGGATAGCCAGTTAACATATAGTCGAAATCAGGAACGTGAAGCAGACCGTATTGGCATGCAATATATGTATGCGGCGGGTTATAACCCTCAAAGTATGGCTGACTATTTTGAAACAATGCATCGTGCGACTAGTCGGGTAAGTTTTTTACCAGATTTCTGGCTGACTCATCCATTGACGACTGAGCGCATGAGTGAAGCTCGACTTCGTGCGAACCAAATGCCTAAAGTTAAAAATCGTATATATGATGTCGATTTTGAAATTTTAAAGTGGTACACAATGGTGGTTTCAAATCAGGCTACTGAAAACCAACTACAGAGTTTAGCTTCACAAAAAAATATTGCTGGTCTTATTGCTTTGGCGGCTTTTTATGTAAAACAAGGTGATTATGCACAGGCGCAATCCACCTTAGATCAAGCAAAAACGAGTGGAAAACCTCTTGTTACGCTATTGCAGACCGATATTTATCTGGGGCAAAACAAGCTGGATCAGGCATATACTTCAATTGCTTCGACACAAATGACTATGCCTGAAAATAGAGCTTTTAGTTATAAATTGGCTGAAGTTTTGCTGCGCCAAGGTAAATTTGCACAAGTGCAAACTCTCGTTCAACGATTTATCAATAAAAACCCAAGAGATATACAAGGCTGGCAATTTTTACAGCAAGCCGCTAATTTGGACAAGGCGGGATCGTTAAGAGCAGTCAACGTTTTACGCTATAGAGCTGAAGCTGAATATTGGTCGGGGAGTGAAGAAAATGCAATTAAATCGATGTTGCATGCTCAACGATTAGCAAAAGACAATCAAGCAATGTCGGCTAGAATAGACAGTAGATTAAAGCAAATGCAAGATGAGCGAAGAATGAAAATTTGAACATAAGTCTTTCAAAATTTCAGATATACAAATATTCGCAAACTAAAAGGAATTTTGGTTTGAAGGAATATAAAATTTAAGAGAAGAAATTAAGCTAATTTAGCTTTAATTTTTGCTGAAACTATAGAAGGATCGGCACGCCCGGCTATGATCGGACGTAGAGAATTCATCACCTTACCCATATCTTTCATGCTAGTTGCTTCTTGAGCAGAAATCGTTTGCTCAATGAGAGAATCAAGCTCTTCCTCAGTCATAGCTTCTGGTAGAAACTGGGATAAAATCTCAGCTTCGGCTTGTTCTTTACTAGCTAAATCATCACGACCAGCACCTTCAAAGGCTTTGATCGATTCTTTACGTTGTTTAATTTGCTTTTCAATGACCGCAAGAACCTGAGCGTCGCCAAGCTCTATGCGTTCATCGACTTCGATTTGCTTAATTGCTGCTTGTAGACTACGCAAAACCGTCACTGTTGCCATATCTTTGGCACGCATAGAAGTTTTTAATGCATCAGTAATTTGGTTTTTTAAAGTAGTCATAATTCAGCAGTCAATCACAAATTAATTAGTAAAGGCGAGTAGTACGTACAGATTCGCGAGCCAATTTCTTTTGGTAGCGTTTAACTGCAGCAGCTTTTTTGCGCTTACGTTCTTGAGTTGGTTTTTCGTAGAATTCGCGTTTACGAACGTCAGCTAAAACACCAGCTTTTTCGCATGAACGTTTGAAACGACGGATAGCTACGTCAACTGGTTCGCCTTCTTTCAACTTAACTTGTGGCATGTAAAATCCTCTAGATTATGGATAAGATCAAGCACACTATTGTGCCGGATCACAAGTGAAGGTCAGTATTTTACTCATTTACAACTCATATCACAAGTCTATAATAGCGATTGCAATATTTTGACTCATATAAAAGGCAGTTTTGATGATTGTTTTAGGCTTGGAAACTTCTTGTGATGAAACAGGGTTGGCACTTTATGATAGCGAACTCGGCTTGCGGGGACAGGTTCTTTATAGCCAGATTAAACTTCATGCCGAATATGGTGGAGTAGTACCTGAACTTGCTTCTCGTGACCACGTTCGTAAATTAATTCCTTTAATGAATCAATTGCTTGTCCAAAGCGGAATAAAAAAGCAAGAGATTGATGCGATTGCTTATACGCGTGGTCCAGGCTTAATGGGAGCCTTAATGACAGGGGCTTTATTTGGAAGAACTTTAGCTTTTTCTTTAAATAAACCTGCAATTGGCGTCCACCATATGGAGGGGCACATGTTGGCACCTCTACTCTCAAGTCAACCACCCGAATTTCCATTTGTTGCTTTATTAGTTTCAGGTGGGCATACACAATTAATGGCAGCCCACGGTATTGGTCAATATGAGCTTTTAGGTGAATCTATTGATGA
The DNA here is from genome assembly GCF_054823985.1 of Acinetobacter sp. GN11. Taxonomy (NCBI): domain Bacteria; kingdom Pseudomonadati; phylum Pseudomonadota; class Gammaproteobacteria; order Moraxellales; family Moraxellaceae; genus Acinetobacter; species Acinetobacter sp. GN11. The sequence continues at coordinate 24,213 of NZ_JRVL01000087.1, forward strand.
TGCAGCTGGAGAAGCTTTTGATAAAGTTGCAAAAATGATGAGTTTGCCATACCCAGGCGGTCCCAATATTGCAAAATTAGCTTTAAGTGGTAATCCGTCAGCATTTGAATTTCCGCGACCTATGCTTCACCAAGGTTTAGATTTTTCTTTTAGTGGTTTGAAAACAGCGGTTTCTGTGCAATTGAAAAAATTGAATGGTGAAAACCGAGACGCGGATATTGCAGCTTCATTCCAAGAAGCAATTGTAGATACCTTGGTAAAAAAATCAGTAAAAGCTCTAAAGCAAACTGGACTGAAACGTTTAGTTATCGCAGGTGGCGTAAGCGCAAATTTACGATTACGTGAACAGTTGGAAACTTCATTGGGTAAAATTAAGGCACAAGTTTACTATGCTGAACCTGCCTTATGTACTGATAATGGTGCAATGATTGCTTTTGCTGGTTATCAACGGTTAAAAGCAGGCCAACATGATGGTTTGGCTGTAACCACGACACCACGTTGGCCAATGACGGAACTCACTATTCCTGAGTAAAAGTATTCCTATTTAAAAGCTTCTTGGTTTTCGATATCAATGTATTCGATATAACCACGGCCTTGAACTTCATTGCCGAAGTAATTACCAGTAAATTTATAGCCACTAGCATAACCACGCCCATGACCATAGCGGAATGGGCAGTCAATTTCTGCCTGAATATTCAAAATAATTTGTTTATTCTCATTTCGAGCAATCCACGAAAAGTATTTTGGAAGTCGCATTTTTTCTCCAGTCGGTGAGATGTAGTCATCGACTTGATGAGAAATAACGTCAAAGCTAACATCTGTATAAATTTCAGCTGGCTGATCAAGATATCTAATATGCAGGGTATAAGCTACCGTCTGTCCCGCAATATCTGCTTTAGTAAGAAGAAGTTGAGTAGTGTCGTTTAAATTAATAATTTGATAAGTAAAAAAATCAAGTGGCAGTTTGTGGGTTTCAGAAAGAAGTTTGTTGATGAAACCATGTAGTCCAGCTGCTCGAGCATATTCGTAAGTGCAAAGTCCCTCACTTTCAATACGTTCTGCTTGATAACTTAAAAAGCCTTTAAATTTTGCCAATAAACTAAAATGATCATAAATCGGTGTTTTTATAAACCAAGAAACATGCGAGGTGATCTCAATATCAAAGTCGAAATCAAGTCCCTCATAATGTCCATTAATATGAATTTTTGGGAATTTTCCTTGAATTGAAATTTCTTCACCTAGTTCGATTAAGCTTCCGTCTTTATTAATTTGTGTCTCTTTGGGAATGATATAAGCCTTAAGCAAAGCTTTTTCTACTGCGGCGGTACTTGAAAAGAAAGTAGCTGTGTTTCGAGGATTTCCATGAATTATGTCATCATGATCAAATGCAAGAGCACCGGGTGTGCCTAATAAAATCATAATATTTAAATAGCGATGCGGCTCAGGTAAAAGTGGAAAAAAGATGCCGTAATGAGTCCAGCTATAATATTTTTCATCAACTCGGGGCTGGATAATATGAGACTGAGAAAAAGGAAGCGTTGAGTGTTTTTCTGCTTTATCTATAACACTTTGCGCGAGCAATAAGCTTTGACCTAAAACTTTGCTGCCTATAGAAATTTTGGGCAATTTTTTTTTCATATATAAACCTAAATCAGGATAGGACTATCTTTGTTTTAGGTTATGAAAAACAACTGTCAAAACTAAGCGGTTTTCAGGCCAAAGCTAAGGCTTTGCGGGACATTTTGTTTAATTGTTAGACAGCTCTTTTAAACCATTTAAACCAATCCAGTGCTTAGAAAATTGATAAGCAGCACGTCCTGAACGTTGACCACGCATTTGACACCAACGTAAACTTTCAGCACGAACTTCGTCATTAAAAGCCATGTTTGCTTTATGAATATAATGTTCTACGATTTCTAAATATAAACTCTGGTCCATTGGATAAAAAGATAGCCATAAACCAAAACGATCTGATAAAGAGATCTTTTCTTCAATCGCTTCTTGTGGGTGTAATTCAGTGTACTGTGGAACGTCGACTCTAGTTACAGGTGTATTCTCATGCATGAATTCTGGCAATAAATGGCGACGGTTACTGGTTGCATAAATAATAAAATTACTTGAACCAGACTGTAAGGAACCATCCAATACACTTTTTAAACTACGGTAATTTTCATCTTCAGCATTAAAAGCTAAGTCATCACAATACACGATGTATTTTTCAGGTCGGTTTTGAATAAGTTTCTGAACTTTAGGTAAGTCTGCCAAGTCATCACGCTCAATTTCAATTAAACGTAATCCTTGAGGAGCATACTCAGTCAATAAAGCACGAACAATTGATGACTTTCCTGTACCACGCGAGCCAGTTAAAAGTACATCATTTGCAGGTAGGCCATTTAAAAATTGCAAAGTATTTTGAATGATTTTTTCTTTTTGGCGTTCAATGCCTTTTAAGTCATCCAGATAAATATTTTTTGGTGTATAGATGGCTTTAAGTTGCTGATTTTCCCATCTAAAAGCAGGTGCATTAAAATCTGTTTCTTGTTTAGCTTCAGGTAAGACCTGCTGTAACTGATTTAATACGAGTGATAATGTTTGAACTAAATTATCTGGTAAATCAATGGTAGCCATGGTAAGTCAATCATGTTAAACAGTAATTTACTAGGATACTAACACCGAAATTAACAGGCTGACAAAAAAGTTGTTGTCTCTACAGTTTATCGGTTTTGCAATTGATTGAAATCTTCAGACCGCGCATAGTGTTGTGGTGTCTATTCAGTAAAATCATCTGTGAAGATGAGGACGAAATATGTTTGAAAAAATACGCAGTGATATGAATCCGCATCAGGCTTACCGTATCAAAAAATTACAACGTCAATTAGACATGGCTGAATCTTATGAAGAATGGAAGTCTTTTGCATTACAACTAGATGAAGAAACAGGTGTGCAAGAGTGGAAATTTGACAATAGTTCGCCTTACTTCGATGCAGAGCTTATTTCTTATAGATACACTTTACTGAAAAGATATCGTCAGCAACATCGAACGCTCGATCTTATTTATTTACTCAAGGAAGGTCTAACCTACGATATTGCAAATATTGGTCACCCTATGCTGTTTGCTGCAACGCATGTGGGAACAAAAAAATTAATTGAAGATTATATTGAAGAAGTTAGTCAAAGCTTGGCTTTTATTGCTTCAAGTGAATGTATTACTTTCCAAAGAAAAGAAAAAATTGAGTTTTTTGAAAATTGTGAAAAAGCATATGGACAACCAGCTCTTATGTTCTCAGGTGGAGCAACTTTAGGCCTTTTTCACACTGGGGTCTGTAAAGCTTTAATTGAACAAGATTTAATGCCTAAAGTGCTCTCTGGCTCAAGTGCTGGGGCAATTATGACGGGCATGCTCGGAACTTCTGCCAGTGAAGATGTTCAAAATCTATTAAATGGAGAGCAATTTTTTAGCGATGCTTTTCACTTTAGAAAACTTCGTGAACTCATTAAAGGAAATGGTGGCATTGCCGATGTACACTACTTGAAAAAATTCCTTGTTGAAAATCTGGGTGATCTCACGTTTGAAGAAGCTTTTAAAAAATCAGGTTTAAACATTAATGTGGCGGTTGCGCCGTATGATGCAACAGAAAACCCGCGTATCATGAATGCCATTATGACGCCTAATGTTTTAGTGTGGAGTGCTGTGTTGGCGTCATGTGCTGTACCTGTGTTATTTCCACCCGTACGTTTAACCAGCAAGCGTTATGACGGTGAACACACGCCTTATATGGCAAATACAAAATGGGTGGATGGCAGTGTAAGAAATGATTTTCCGCAAGAAAGAATGGCGCGGCTTTATAATTTAAATTACACCATCGCCAGTCAGGTGAACCCACATATTGTTCCATTCATGCAAAATGATGCAGACCGCTTTCGTAAAGACGTTTTAAGCTGGCCTGAACGGATTTTAAGACGCCAAGGTAAAGTGCTATCCATGGGGCTTATGGATTTTACACGTCAAAGACTTGGTTCTATTTCTCCAATTAGACGGTTACTCGATCATGGCTATGGTGTAATGGGGCAGCGTTATTATGGCGATGTGAATATCATTGCTAAATATGGCTTGAGTCACTATACCTATACTTTGCAAAACCCACGTCCACATTTGTTTAAACGGTTACAACGAGAAGGGGAACGCGCTACTTGGCCAAAAATTTCTTCGATTGAGACCCATGCTCGTATTGGTAAGACAATTCAGCATTGTCTAGAAGTTTTGCGTTTTGAAGAAAAGCAACAACAACCAGAGTCTTACTATGCTGAAGCATAATTTTGCTTCGCATATAGAGAATTTAAAAAGTGTGACAAAACCTGCGAGTGCCGCTTTAGGGCGGTATCTATGGTCATGCAGCATAGATAACAAAGACTATTGGTTAAAATATCATTTACCTGAAACAGATGTCCAAAGTGAGCAGGATTTCATTCACGAACAATTGTTTTACGAAGAAATTAATCATAAGAGACCTGCGTGGCTTTTACCCCATAACTTAATCGAAGTTGATGCCATTCCTCAGATAAACCATTCTTTAGGTAAGGTTTTAATTTTACCTGATACTGATTTGTGGTTTGGTTCGTTGTCTCATGAAACTGATTTGACTGAGGTATATCATACGATTTGGTTCGCGTTAGATAAGCTCGCAGAACTACATAGATTCGGTTGGATTCATGGGGATATTAAAAAAGAGCATTTTCGAAAGTTTGAGCAAAATCCTTATTTGATTGATTTTGAGAAAGTTCGACTTATATCAAGCTCAGATTCAAGAATGGATGCTACACCACGCTATATGGCTCCAGAGCTGTTTAGAGGCGTGTCTAAGGGTATACAAAGCGATTTATACGCATTTGGTGTTGTTCTATATGAATGGTTAACTCAAACTCGCTTAGAAGCAGGGAGTTACTATGATTGGGCAATATTGCATTGCCAAAATTTAACCATTCGATTGCCCAAACAATTTATGATTTTTTATCCATTACTTTCGGGTTTATTGCAAAAACAACAAAAAAATAGGTTTGCAAACGTGTTTGAAGCGATGAATTGTTTAAAAGCACATTCAAACTTATAAAAATCATTGATCTAGTATCTGTATACAATTTACACGGTCAGTTTTTTTTAGAAAAAAAACACTTGTCACTGTTAGATCTTATCGCTAATATACACAGCCATCGGGGGCGTGGCGAAATTGGTAGACGCACTGGATTTAGGTTCCAGCGCCGCAAGGTGTAAGAGTTCGAGTCTCTTCGCCCCCACCACTTTAAGTTAAACTTAAAGTTTAATGTAGATGTTAAATCATCTATGTTTTGGAAGAGGATTGGTGTAATGGTAGCATGACGGTCTCCAAAACCGTTCGTCAAGGTTCGAGTCCTTGATCCTCTGCCAATGATTTAAAATGAAGCTCCTCTTTAGGAGTTTTTTTATTACCTGAACTTTTTAAAGCTCAAATTATTTCATCTCTTTGTTTATATTTTATTCTGTTATTTGATAAGTTATCACCA
>NZ_JRVL01000088.1:0-7345 GCF_054823985.1 Acinetobacter sp. GN11
AATTTGCACGATAATACACGAAAATGTACAAAAATAAACTGTACATTTAAAACATTTTATTTTTTGACTAGGATGCTTTAATGAAAAAAACAGATTTAAAACTTAATGTAAAAATGAATAAAGTTCGCGGTCAAGGTATGACGGAATATATTATTATCGTGGCTTTAATTGCAGTTGCTGCAATTGGGGTATTCCGTTTTTATGGTAATACAGCACGTTCTCAAGTTGCAGTTGCAGCAGCAGCATTAGGGGGACAAAATACTGCTGCTGGAAGAACAAGTGCTACAACCAATGCTAATTCGGCGACAAGAGAAGGTACTGTTGATAAACGATTAGGCACTTATGAGCAAGGTTCTCGTTAAAATAAATATTTAGAAATTTATAATAGCCATGCTTAAGTTAATTAAATAAGGTGATGATATGAAGCATCAATCAGGGCAATCAACAATGTTGATGCTTATTATCTCTTTAATATTAATGTTGACGATAGTTTTTGTTTTTAATACAGCTCAATTATTATCCGAACGGCAACAGGCGAAAATGCTTGCCGATCAAGCTGCATATGCAACAGCAACTCGGCAAGCAAGATTATTGAATATAAATGCTTATATTAATCGAACTCAAATTGCCAATCAGTTAGCTATTGCTCAAGGAGTTAGTACAGCTTCTTGGGCTAAATATGCTGCTAAAACTTCTGATAATATTAGTACGGCTACAACTTGGTTTCCGCCAGTCAGTGCTGTTTTTTCAAAAATTAGTACTGGTTTAGATTATTTTGCAGATTATATTGGGCCATATATAGAAGGTTATGGGGTTGAAGTTAGAGCGTTAGAGTCGGCACAAGCTGCTTTAAATCTGGTGAGCAATACCACTGTGTTGAATACTCCAAGAGAGTTTGCTGAATTAACTCAAAAGGATCACTCTGAATATGATCTTCGTCTGGTCATGTCAGCTTCGACCTTTCCAGCTCAGATTATGAAGCAATATGTTGAGAAAGAAAGGCAACGTATGGCTGATGTGGTATTGAGTTCAGCAGATCCTTTTATTACCAACCGCAGTAAAAATGATATTTTACCTAAGCTGATTTTAGCGCCAGGTGGATGGGATGAATATCGTATTCATAAAGCTGGCGGTACTGAATTGGTGCAACTTGATGAATGGAAAGGGGTTGATACTTTATCTATTCATCATTATTACAAAACCATTAAAAGATGGCGGATACGAAGTAGGCATGATGAGATGCCAATTGGTTGGGGTAGCGCACTCGGAAGTCAATTAGGCGAAGATCAAGCCCAAAGATCAGGTAGTTATGGAGGAGCAAGCTCAACCAATCCTCGAGCTCGGGATTATTCTGAAAATAATACTCCTCAATGGGATGTTCGAGATAATGGCGGAGAAATGACAGGTGTGGGGATCCCCAAGTTTTATGAATTGAAAGACTTAAATAATAAAGAAATGAATTTTCCATTTGTTATTTCGGTTAAAAAATCTCGCAATAAGCTTGAAACGGTTAATAGAAACTCTAACTTACGAATGTCTCCTAACTTTACGGTACTTGATAATTATGATGAGTTAGAAGGTGGCAAGTTTCGAAATGGTGATATGCAGGCTATTACTCAGGCTGAAGTTTATTTTCAGCGTCCTTGGGAACTTGAGGTAGTTGGAAATCAAATCAATCATGAGTATGGCTCGTTATTTAGCCCTTACTGGAAGGTACGATTATCTGATGATATGGATGTTAGTAAACGGGCGTTGGTAACCGCAGAAGCTGCTTGGTTGAATTGAGAATAAATATGCAAAACAATCAAAAAGGACAATCAATTGCCGAGTTCGCAATTGTGGCAGGAATCCTCAGTATGTTACTGATCGCTATTCCTATGGTTTCTAAACTGGCTACTGTTAAATTAAAATCAGAACAGGCAGCAGATTATGTTGCTTGGAGAGTCAATAAAGGAATTAACACGGATGATTCGGATAAGCTTTCACAGGAAGTTGGACAACGTTTTTTCGCCAGAACTGGTGCAGATGTTTTAAGTGATCGAAATGCTGATTGTGATGATGCGGCTGATCAGGATATGGCGGGTCAATCATTGGTGCATTGGGATTCTATACAGGTATCTGCTAGTCAACAAAATGAGAGGTATAGTAAAACATTAAGAATTGATCCTTTAGACGTGGCCGCTAAACCTTTTAGAAGTTTAAAATCTAATGGGCAATATACCGTTGACGTTACTGTTCCAGTTAATTTTGTGACAGGTATTATTGATTTCGAATTACCAGAAACATTTAATATTAAAAGTTCATCAGGAACATTAAGAAATAACTGGGCAGCAAATGAACCAAAAGAAATCAAAAAAATTGTAAAAAAATCCCGCTATTTAATTCCTTATGAACTCATACAAGCCAAGATTAATACAGTATATAACGTTGCTGTTGCTTCAATGGGGTTTGAGAAAAAAATTCGTGAAGATGGTATTTATAAAATGGAAATTGTTCCAAATGACCGAAAAGCTACATTAAAATGATCAAAAAACGAAACTTAATATCTATTCTGACTTTAATTTTTTTTATTGCTACAGATGCAAAAGCATGTCTGTTTGGTGATTTGAAAGAAAAGAATATGCAATTGATACCAATTGGTAAAAATAACATATTAAATGGATCAACAGTTCAAATGTTTAACTTATTTTCTCCTAGTTGTAGTTTGGAATGTTATATGAGAATTTTAAATGAAAAAAATTTAAGATTCACAAAACAGGGTTCTTTATTTTATATCGGAAAAGATGGTGGGGTTACATTACAACTGTTAAGTTTATCTAATAATGCGATGTCTGCTAGGGTTATTTGTAAGTCTAAAAGTAAATTAAAATATATTAAATTGCCTAATTATATAAAATTAAGTAATCCATCTACTGATTTTCAAAGTGAAGATAATGGTTCAGTTAGTCGGACTATGATGTTTAAGAATTTTAAAAAAAATGATTACTTGAATCTAGTTCATCAAATACAAAAGCAAGCAAAAACGAGTGACTTAAATTCATCATTTTCTTATTTTGAATTAAAAGATGGTGGTGAAGTAAATCTAATCTTTGATATGAGAAAACTAATCAATAATTTAGTTGTTGTGTATGTTGAAAAGAGTATATCGCATGCGTAATTCAATCAAAGGAAATACAACTACAGAATACTTAATATGCATGATTTTTGTTCTAACTTTATTAGTTGCTGGTAATAGCATTTTTGGCGATGGAAGTTTTTTCTTTATGTTTAAGGATACTTACGATTTATTTATGAATAAATTTAATGCAACAATTTTGAATTTGGATGCGATACCGTAATGAATTTACCTCATATTAATAAAAAAGTTTTTGCTTTTATTATTTCAATTTTAATCGGGGTATTCAGTATCTGGGGTTTTAAAAAGGCTTTTGATCATAAAGTTGAAAGTCTTACTCAAAAAGGACCTGAAGTTACATATGTTGTGGCGAGTAAAGAGCTAAGTACTGGAAATCTGATTTCAACCAATATTGTTTCACAAAGAAATGTTCCATCTGAATATCAGCAGTCTAATGCAGTATTGGCTTCTGATTATGATTCCATTGATGGTCTTCCATTAAAGGTGGACTTAAAACCTGGCGATATCATTATGTATTCCATGATTGAGATAAAAAAAGATATTTCTAAGCTTATTCCACCAGGACGAAGAGCTTTAACGATTCCTGTAGATGATGAAAGTTCAATTTCTACCATGCTGAAACCTGGTGATTTAATTGATCTCATGGTGACTTTGCAAAGTAGCGAGAAAACAGCAACTGTACCTTTAATGCAAGGCGTTAAAATTTTAGCGACCGGAAAGCAAACAGATGTTAATTATGAGGCTGGTGAGACTAGTGGTTATACCAATATTACTTTAGATGTAAGTGCCGAAGATGCTAAGAACATTACCATGGCAGCGAGTATGGGGCGAATTTCTGCGGTGCTACGAAATCCTGATGATCAGGTGATGAGTGATACAACTGGATTTATACAGTTAATCAATATGCAAAAACAAAATACGGTTGTAAAGACTCCTGTTGTTCAAGTCCCCGTGGTAAGACCTGAGGTTAATTCACATATTCAAGAAAATCAAAAACATTCAGGTTTTAATATTATTTATGGAAATAAAGATGAATAAGTCAACTTTATCTAGAACAATACAGAGCACATCTTTAGCTTTAGTGGCCAGCATTAGTGCATTTCATGTTAGCGCAATGTCTGATGAGTTATATATTGGGGAAACACTTTATCTAAATGATCCAGCTATTACAGATGTTGTTATTGGTAATGATCAAATTGTTAAAGCAAAGAATATTGGTCGTAAAGGTATAGCTTTAACAGGCGTGACTGCTGGAGATACCACGGTTAAAATTTGGAATGGTAAACAGTACATTTCATCTGAAGTACATGTTTTTCCGAGTAATTTAAAAAAGACTTTAGAAAATTTGCGTTCAGCTCTAGGTAATATTCCAAATCTGAGCATTAATATTGTTGGTGATAATGTTGTTCTGCAAGGAGCGAATATTAGTTCAGATGATAAAGATAAAATTGATAACTATGCCAGTCTTTTTAAGAATGTTGTCAATTTAGCCAAGACTAAAGAAAATAATGTCCAAGAAAAACAAAAAATGATTTATCTTGATGTTCGTGTTGTAGAAATTTCAACTTCTTCTACTAAAGAAATAGGAATTAATTGGAATACCTCTTCTATTGATGGTCCAAAATTTGGGATTATGGGGGACTTCAAACGAAGTGCCGCTTTTAGTTCAGCCAATAATCCACTTGCTAATAATATTCTTCCATTACCTAAGATTGATCCATTCCAAACATATTTTGGTTTAGCTAGTTATATTGATAGTAAGATTAATCTCTTACAAGAAAATGGAACTGCTAAGATCATTGCTCGACCACTTTTATCTTGTAAAAATGGTGGTAATGCAACTTTCTTATCTGGTGGGCAAATTCCTTACCAATCGTCAGGAGCAACAGGAACGCCTTCGATAGAATTTAAAGACTATGGTATTAAGCTAGATATTCATCCTACAATTTCTAATGAGGGAATTGTCGCTAAAATCTTAGCTGAAGTGAGTACTATTGATTCATCGGTACAAGTATCTGGCGTACCTGGCTTTTTAACAAGAAGAACAGAAACAGAATTTGTGGTTGGTCAAGGACAGACACTCGTACTAAGTGGTTTGGTTGGAGCTGAGAAAAATAGTACTGGAAGTGCAGTTCCTGGTTTAGGAAAAATTCCGATACTGGGTAACTTATTTAAAAGCCGTTCTAATCGAATAAAACAAAATGAATTAGTCTTCTTTGTGACACCTTATGTGTATGAAAAAGATTTTGAATCAAAAATGCAGCGCATAAGCCAAAGTGCAGATAGCGTTGCTCAAGCTGAGCTTGGTTCAGGATTAGTGCTTCCTAAAAACTATAATTTGCAAGATGAGAATGTTGATGAAACTGAAAATAACAAATAAAAGTCAGGAATCAATATTCACATTTGAAAAGACGGAAATTTTGATTGGTAAGTCGAAGAAATGTGATTTACAACTCAAGGGATGGTTTATAGCCGATCAACATTGTTCACTTAAAAAGTTGAGTGGAGGATATGTTGTTGAGGATTTAAATCGCGGTGCTAATGGGACAGTTGTGAATGGGCGGAAAATTGATTTTTATGGCCCTATTAATTTACAGGTTGATAGTATTGTCATTGGCGGATATACAATTCAACTTCTAGATGTAGATGATGATTTAATTCATCAAAATATAAAAGTTGTCAATTCTGAATCGATTGATCAGAACGTATTAGATGCTTTACGAGATACGACAGATGATGAGACTATTTATAGTACTCAAGTTACCAATATTCCTTATAACTCTAAAACCTATAAGATTCTAGAGGTTGAATGGATTCAGATCTTAAGAGAAAAGTTAGTTAAACAAATGGACCTGAGGCGCAAGGATATTAATACCATGACGCCAGAAGAGTTGAAAGTAGAAACTTTAACATGCTTGGAACAGGTTTTATTTGATGTAGATGAAGAGCTTCCTCAAGTTTTAAATGTAGATAGATTAAAACAAAAGATCATTAATGAGGCGATTGGTTTAGGACCACTAGAGGAGTTATTAAGTGATCCACAAGTCACTGAAATTATGGTTAATGCCAAAGATGAAATTTTTATTGAACAATCCGGGAAAATTATTAAAAGTGATCTAGAGTTTACTAGTAATAAAGCTATCTTAGATGTAATTGAACGGATTGTGACACCATTAGGACGAAGAATTGATGAAAGTTCTCCCATGGTGGATGCTCGTTTAAAAGATGGTTCTCGTGTAAATGCAATTATTCCACCTTTAGCAATTAAAGGACCAACAATAACTATTCGTAAATTCCCAGAAAAACGAATATTAATTGAAGATCTGGTCAGCTTTTTTAGCTTGAATGATGATATGGCTGATTTTCTTCAACTTTGTGTTGCTGCAAAAAAGAATATTCTAATCTCTGGGGGAACTGGCTCTGGGAAAACTACTTTACTAAATGTGCTCGCAGGATTTATCCCGAATGGTGAGCGCGTGATTACAATTGAAGATGCGGCAGAGCTTAAATTGGATCATGACCATCTGATTTCTTTGGAAGCACGTCCTGGTAATAATGAAGGCAAGGGTACGGTGAATATACGTGATTTAGTTAAGAACTCATTACGTATGCGTCCTGACCGTATTGTAATCGGGGAATGTCGAGGACCTGAAGCGCTGGATATGCTCCAAGCCATGAACACTGGTCACGAAGGGTCACTTTCAACATTACATGCAAATACGCCACGAGATGCGATAGCTCGTCTTGAAACCATGATTATGATGGCAGGTATGGATTTGCCACTTAATGCGATTCGGGAGCAGATTGCATCAGCGGTTGATGTTTTAATACAGCAATCCAGATTTTCATGTGGTTCTAGAAAGATTACCTATATCACTGAAGTGACAGGGATTGAGAGTGGTAAAATCCAGCTGCAGGATATCTACAAATTTGATAAAACAGGACTTGATTTAGAGTCACAAAAAATAAAAGGTTATTTTGGTGCAACAGGACTTATTCCTACATTTTTACAGGAATTAAAAGAATCTGGTTTCAAAATAGATATTGCTAAATTTCAGAACAGTGGATTTTAAATGTATATTTATTTAATCTTGATTGCTGCTGTTATGGTTGCGTTGACTTATTATCTGATTGTTTCTGAAAGTTTAAGTAATATTTTTTTAAAAAAGACCAACAAATTAGAAGAGCAACTGAACCTTAGCTATGTAT
>NZ_JRVL01000089.1:0-8740 GCF_054823985.1 Acinetobacter sp. GN11
CATAAAATTACCCTTTATTATTAATAATTAAAATTTAAGAGCTTAGGGTATAAAAAAACCACCCTTAGGTGGATTAGTTTTTGGGAAGAGTTTTGTTAATTTCACTACTGGCAGTTTCTTGAAGTTTTAATAAGTTAAAACTTTCATAGTTAGCTAAAATACAAAAAAGAAGAGCGGCTAGCAAAATTAGGGTTATCTTATTCATTTCATTTTACCTTTGAGATTTTATTTTTTTAATCCCGCAATGGTACATGAAAATACTATCTGAACCTTAATTGTTAAGAATCTACCACAATTTATTACAAAAGCTGTTTGTAAGACTTAATTACCTTTTGTAGATCTTTTAATAGCAATACACCTTAAGGATCAACAAGAATGGCCGGACAGGATTTTTATGCCAACTTTATTTTACTCAAGGCAATAAAAAACCATTGTGGGTTTATGAAGGTCATTATCTATATTTCTTTGGCGCACTTTAATGAAGCTGCATTTAAGTCATTATCAGCTTTGTAGACCATATTTGAATTAGAGGCACTTAAAGTTATTCTGGTTTCGAGTATATCTTTGTTTAGAAGCTTCACTTCTAGAGCCATACCATTTTGAATGTAAATCATATTATTTGCATATTTAACTTTGTTGAATACAACATGCCCACTCGTATCATCACAAAGTATTCCATTGCCATCTGAATCAAGTTTTATTGTTGATATGCTTGGGCCGATCGAAATCGTCCATATACCTGACACTGAAGGTATTGAAGGTTGTACTTCACTAAATTTATTATTAATCATTTGAGTAGCGGGAGTTACACACCCACCAAATAAAACCACCACTCCTAATAAAATTATCTTTTTCATGAAATTATCCATTTTAATAATGAGTAAAATTTAACAGTTCAGAAAATGAAAAACCACCCGAAGGTGGCCTAAGTAATTTATTTAGTATTTATTGCTCTTACATTTCAGTTTTTAAAGTAGGCATTGGCGGTAAAAAATCTGGTTTTATCAGCTGATTCGTATCATAGAGCTCTAAACTCACAGGACCTGCAGCATATGGAGCCAATTCGTAAAGCTGAAAATCAAAGGTCACCCCACCTGACTGGTTGATATAAAAATTTTCACTTACTTTAAAGTCCTCTTTGCTAATAAAGGTCTGCATATCATTTTCTTGGCACCAATATTCGTACTTTTTCCATAAAGCATCTTTAAGCGCATTCATTTTTCCATTCACTACAATATCTTTTAATCCAATGCGTTTTTTGCTTTTCAAGTCAAAAACATAATCTTCAAAAGTTGCTATACCATGTGCTCCGCCAGAATATTCTGAGCTAACTTTTGAAATTTGCACATATTGACCAAACTGTCCATTAAAGCGATAAACTACACTATCTGACCAGTTGTTAAGTCCCTCAGCCTGAATTTGATTTAATTGCTTTTGCTTTTCTGATGCAGGAATAAGTGCATCTGCATAATCTTTGCGGATTTCTTTATCAATTACTTGATCAATCCAACCAATATTACTTTTAAGTGCAATAGCTTCTTTAGAAGTACACACGACACCCTCAACATCTGGATTAGGTCCGCAAATTTTGGGTTGTTTAAACTTCACAAGAAAACTACTCGCGATCATTGCAGGAATTTGATTTTCTTCTTTTTGAGAGTTTTCATTCGCTTTTATATTGGAGGTTTTTTCTGCTTTTTCTACAGGTTTTTCCTCAGCTTTTTTCACACAGCCACTTAATATAAGTGGTATTACCATTAAGCCAAGCATAGTTTTATTCATTAATTTTACCCTTACACAATTTCATTTATCTTTTAAATTAAGTTTTTAAGAATTTAAAATTCACAAATATTTTAAATGAATTAATACTGTCTTTATATTGAGATATAGTTTTTTTTGATACACATCATTTATTTAATCATGGTTATTCAATAGAATACTCTTATAAAGTCTTGATAAGAAAACAAAATATGATGTGGATTAAATTTATATTATACCCTTTCGGCATGTTTGTACTGTGGCAAATCATTTTCATCATCGAACAGCTTTCTTTAGAATTTTTAAATGCACCACAAATACTTGTAGCTATAATTGCACTGATCATAAATTGCGGTATGCAAATTTTGATTGGTTATAAAGTTCCTCAATTAGCACCAAAGTATAAGTTTGTAGCGAGTATTACATACATTATCTTATTCACTTTTTTAGTAGCAATTTATTCAGCAACTATTTATTCAGCAACTATTTATTAGAAGGCTTAAAAATTGCGCCTCAAGCAATTTGGGTAGGTCATTTATTTTTCCATGTGGTTGGAATGGCTCTATATTTTGCAAACAACACTGATGAATTCTGCTGGGAAAATTTACTAAAATAATTCAGCACATTGTTCTCTACTTCTTTTTCTTAATTTTTTGTCAAAAAACATCATATTAGACAAATTTTCGTATAAATTACCCTTCTAGGTGAGCTCAGCAATCTAAAGGAATGAAATGACGCTTAAACAATTAAAAGCTTTTTTAGCTCTTGCGCGTACACTTAACTATGCCAATGCATCTTTAGAGCTACATCTAAGCCAATCTGCTTTAAGCCTCACCATTAAGAGTTTAGAAGAAGAGTTAGGCGGTAAATTGTTTAACCGTAACACACGTCGTGTTGAGCTTACCCAAGAAGGTAAATCCCTCATTCCCTATGCTAAAAAATTACTCGCCAATTGGGATGAAATGGAAAACGATGTCAAACAACGTTTTAAGCTCAATCGTGGAACATTAAGTATTGCCTCAATGCCCTTTGTGACTCATGCGATTCTACCTGAGGTAATTCATCAATTTTTAGAACTTCACCCCAATCTCAACTTTTCAATTCAAGATATTCCAAATGAGACCATTATAGAAAAAGTACAAGACGGTATTTTTGAACTTGGTATCTGCTTTGAACCTGATCTCACTGAAGGCTTAGAGTTCAAGCCGCTGTTCGAAGAAGATTTCTTAGCTCTATTACCTAAGACTCACCTACTCGCTCAATCGTCCTCTATTACATGGCATGAGCTTTGTTCAAATCCATTCGTAACCTTACAAAAACCTTCAATTGTTCGTTATTTAGTTGAGCAAAATTGTTTGCGAAATAATATAACGCTCGATTTAAAAGTTGAATGTCATCAAATTTCATCACTTTCAAGCTTCGTTGCTTATGGAATTGGAGTAAGTGCGATTCCAAGACACTTCGCTAAACACATTGATAAAGAACATAATGTGTTGATTGAATTAAAAGACGAAACTATTCATAAGACTGTAGGAATTGTTTATAAAAAGAACTTTGAAATTTCAAATATTTCTACTCAATTTATTGAGGCTCTGGTCCAATATAAATTTTAAAAAATTAAAGACTGCATTTTAGGGTGAGCTACGCGCAAGCTTAAGCTAAATTTATTAATTGTTATAATTTTCAATATTTTAATGTGAATTTCTAAAGATTTTAGCATTCTATACGTCTGTTTTTTTGTTGTTAATTTGATAGCATTCATTGAATATACTCATTAATCCTTTAAAAAAATTAACTTCTATAACACGAATTGAGATGCTAAAACTAAGATTACTAAGGGATATAGGATAACAATAGAATGAATAAAGTTTATGCCAATGCAGAGGCAGCACTGAAAGACGTTATTGCAGATAATCAAACACTTGCCGTTGGCGGTTTTGGTTTATGCGGAATTCCTGAAAAACTGATTGTTGCAGTTAAGCAAAGTGGTGTGACTGGTCTTACTTGTATTTCAAATAACGCCGGTATAGATGATTTTGGTTTAGGTATTTTGCTTCAAACCAAACAGATCAAAAAAATGATTTCGTCTTATGTTGGTGAAAATAAAGAGTTTGAGCGCCAATATTTAAATGGTGAACTTGATGTAGAACTCACGCCACAAGGTACCTTGGCAGAAAAGTTACGTGCTGGCGGTGCAGGAATTCCCGCATTTTATACTCAAACTGGTGTAGGTACACTCATTGCTGAAGGTAAAGAAGAACGCATCTTTAAAGGCAAAAACTACATTTTAGAAGAATCTTTAACAGCAGATGTTGCTCTTGTTAAGGCCTATAAAGCAGATAAAGCAGGTAATTTAGTATTCCGTAAAACTGCTCAAAATTTTAATCCTGAATGTGCCATGGCTGGAAAAATTACAATCGCAGAAGTTGAACAGGTTGTTGAAATTGGTGAGTTGGATCCAGATGAAATCCATTTAGCGGGTATTTACGTAAACCGTATTGTACTTAACACATCACCTGAAAAACGCATTGAGCATAAAACTTTAAGCACGGAGGCAGTATAAAATGGCTTGGTCACGCAATGAAATGGCACAACGTGCTGCAAAAGAACTTGAAGACGGTTTTTATGTCAATTTAGGTATTGGCTTACCTACTCTAGTTGCCAACTATATTCCTGAAAATATTAATGTTTGGCTTCAATCTGAAAATGGTTTATTAGGTATTGGCGAGTTTCCAACTGAAGAAACGGTTGATGCTGATTTGATTAATGCTGGTAAACAAACAGTTACTGCTCGCCCTGGCGCTGCTTTTTTCTCAAGCTCAGAATCTTTTGCCATGATCCGTGGTGGCCATGTAAACATTGCCATTTTAGGTGCAATGGAAGTTTCTGAAAATGGTGACTTGGCTAACTGGATGATTCCAGGTAAGAAAGTCAAAGGTATGGGCGGCGCAATGGACTTGGTTGTTGGTGTCCAAAAAGTTGTAGTGCTTATGGAACACTGCGCAAAAGATGGTACGCCAAAAATTGTGAAAAACTGTAGTTTACCTTTAACAGGTAAAGGTGTGGTTCATCGCGTAATTACTGACCTAGGTGTAATGGACATTACCCCACAAGGTGTTGAGCTCATTGAACTTGCTAAAGATGTCACTCTAGAACAGATTCAAGCTGTTACAGGCGTCGAATTCTATAAAACCTTAGTTGCTTAAATTTTAATTTTTAATTAGCCAGATAAGACTTAAGTTAGAACGTGAGCTTAAGTCTTAGCCCTTTTAAGCACCGGATGTGCTGTCTATAAATAGGAACGAGAAGGATTTTTTCAGCTATGGAAAAACAGCAAGGAATTTTTGAAAGATTTGCCCTTCGGATTAGTGATTGGTCTGAAAAATGGTTTCCAGATTCATATATTTTTGCACTACTCGGCGTCATTATTGTTTCTGTTGCCGCTTTAAGTATTGGTGCCCCAATTCAAGATGTAGCGACTTCTTTTGGTAATGGTTTCTGGAGTCTTATTCCCTTTACCCTACAAATGACTATGCTCATTATTGTAGGTTATGTCGTTTCGGTATCTAAGCCAGTAAAATTTCTGATTCAAAAAATGGCGCGTATTCCAAATTCTGGACGTGGTGCTATTGTTTTGGTTGCAACTGTCAGCTTGTTAATTTCACTGGTCAATTGGGCCGTAAGTACGATCCTTACTGCGCTTTTAGTGATTGCATTAGCAAAACGTAAAGAGTTGAATATGGATTACCGTGCTGCCGCAGCGGCTGCAATTATTGGTATGGGTGCGACTTGGGCATTAGGGATTAGTTCTTCAGCAGCACAACTTCAGGCAAATAAAAGCAGCTTGCCTGAGTCCATTTATAATCTGACAGGTGTTATTCCGTTTACCGAAACAATCTTTCTTTGGCAATCAATTGCAATGACCATTATTTTGGTCATTGTTTCAATCGCAATCGCGTATTGGTCAGCTCCAAAAGGCAATAATGTTAAAACGATTGAAAATTTTGACATTCAGTTTGAAGAAGAAAAACCACATGAGGAAAAATCTAACCGTCCGGGTGACTGGTTAGAAAACTCACCTATTTTAACGATTATTGTGGTGGCTTTAGGTGTAATCTGGATGTTTTTTGAATTTTCAAAAAGTAATCCAATTATTGCTATTTCAAGTTTAAACACATACAACTTTGTGTTCTTAATGCTTGGTCTAGCATTACATGGCACACCACGAAACTTCTTAAATGCCGTTGCAAAGGCAGTTCCAGCAGTATCAGGCATTTTAATCCAGTTCCCGCTATACGGAAGTATTGCCTTCATTATGACGCAGGCTTTAAACGGCCAAGATTTATCGCTGTCGCATTATGTTGCCGAGTTTTTCGTTTCAATCGCTTCAAAAGAAACCTTTGCGATTGTGATGGGAATTTACTCTGCCATCCTTGGATTCTTTGTGCCTTCTGGTGGTGGAAAATGGATTATTGAAGCCCCGTATGTCATGCAAGCAGCAAATGATTTAAAAGTTCATTTGGGCTGGTCTGTACAGATTTATAACGCAGCCGAAGCTTTACCAAATTTAATCAATCCATTCTTCATGCTGCCAATGTTAGGTATTTTAAAACTAAAAGCAAAAGATGTAATTGGTTTTACAGTCACTCAGCTCGTTGTGCATTTTCCCTTAGTTTTATTTTTATTGTGGTTCTTTGGAAGAACGCTTAGCTACACCCCACCTACTTTTTAATTTACTGGCGCCTTTAGTTTCGGCTAGAGGCAAATTTAGCAAATACACCAATAAGAGATATTAAGATGAGTTCAATTGTTATAGTTTCAGGTAGCCGTACGGCAATGGGCGGTTTTCAAGGTAGTCTGTCAGCATTATCTGCACCAGAACTTGGCGCTGCTGTAATTCGCGAATCTATTCAACGTGCAGGTGTTGCACCTGAACAAGTAGATGAAGTTATTTTTGGTTGTGTCTTGAGTGCAGGCATAGGTCAAGGTCCTGCTCGTCAGGCTATGCGTAAAGCTGGTGTGCCTGATCATGTGGGTGCAGTTACCATCAATAAACTGTGTGGCTCTGCAATGAAAGCCGTATTAATGGCATCAGACACCTTAAAAGCTGGTAGTGCTAACATTATTGTTGCTGGTGGCATGGAATCTATGAGTAATGCACCTTATATTTTGCCGAAAGCTCGCGGTGGTTACCGTATGGGACATGGTGAAATTAAGGACCATATGTTTTTAGATGGTCTTGAAGATGCTGAAACAGGGCGCTTAATGGGTTCTTTTGCTCAAGACATGGCAAACACCAAAGGTTTTACACGTGAGCAAATGGATAACTTTGCAATTTCTTCACTGAAAAAAGCGCAAACTGCCATTACACAAGGTTACTTCAAAGAAGAGATCGTTCCGGTTGAAGTAAAAACACGTAAAGGCGTTGAAGTAATTGATCAAGATGAGCAACCATTAAAAGCTAATCTTGAGAAGATTCCAACATTACGCCCAGCTTTTAGTAAAGATGGGACAATTACAGCTGCTAACTCAAGCTCAATTTCTGACGGTGCTGCTGCGTTAGTACTTACCACGGTAGAATATGCACAAAGTCATGGTTTAAATACTTTAGCAAAAATTGTGGCGACTTCTAGTCATTCACAGCATCCAAGTGAGTTTACAATTGCTCCAATTAGCGCAATTCAAAAAGTACTTGAGCGTGCTGGCTGGTCTGTTGACGAAGTAGATGCTTGGGAAATTAATGAAGCTTTTGCAATGGTCGCAATGGCGCCAATTCATGAGCTAGGTATCGATGAAGCAAAAGTCAACGTACATGGCGGCGCTTGTGCTTTAGGCCATCCAATTGGCGCAACTGGTTCAAGAATTATCCTTTCTCTTATCTATGCTTTAAAACGCCTAGGTAAAAAGAAAGGTGTTGCTGCGTTATGTATTGGTGGCGGTGAAGCTACAGCTGTCGCTATTGAAATCTAAAAATCAAATCGCGCAGAAGATGTAAGCGTTTTTCTTACATCTTCTTTTTTTAAACTTTAAAAAGTTCATAGCAGGTTTGACGGAACCATTTATGGCTACTTTTATGATGGCAAGACATATGCCAATGTTGTTTAACATCATAAGTTGGAAAGTCTAGAGGTGCTGGTAAAATCTGTAAATTTTCTCTCACCAATAAGACTTGGCTTAAATAATACGGCACAGTTGCAATCGCATCTGTTTCTTGAACGACTAAACCCACCCCTAGATAACTAGGTAATCGGATTAAGATATTTCTATCTAATCCTTTGTTCTGCAATTCATTTTTAATATGGTAGTGCCCGATTCCTGCATCAATATCGATATGATATTCACGCATATAATCATCCAAAGTAAAATTATTTGGATCTAAACGAGGATGGCTCTTAGAGCTAATCACAACATAATGTTGTTTAAAAAACTTCTGCTGATAAAAGCCTTCTTCTAATTGGGGTAAAAAGCCAATTGCAAGGTCAATTTCACCATTTGCCATTTGATAGCTAGTTTCTGGTGTGATCGGCCGAATATTCAAACGAATTAAAGGTGCTTTCTCTTTTAAATAGTTGGTCAGCTGCGGTAATAAGACCAGATGAGACACATCTGTCATGGCAATTGTAAAAAGTTGATCTGAAGTTAGCGGATCAAAGTTCACACTAAAGTTATTAATGCTTTCAACTTTATCAATTACTTCGCTAATGAGCGGAAATATTTCTTTAGCCAATTCGGTTGGAATCATTTCATTTCCAACACGAATAAAAAGTGGATCATTAAAATGCTGACGGATTTTGTTCAGTCCATTACTAACACTCGGTTGTGTAAGTCCAATAGCATCGGCAGCCATTGAAACGCTTTTAAACCGATAAATATGATAAAAAATATTTAGTAATCTACTATCTAGATCAAACAAAATTGTCTCCGTCTGGATCAAATAATCCATTCAAAAAGGACTGAAAACAGGTATAGCTTAGATAAGAAT
>NZ_JRVL01000090.1:0-23567 GCF_054823985.1 Acinetobacter sp. GN11
TTACCAACTTATATTAACATGCCTATTTAATGTTCAATACCGAATAAGCTTTACATTATTGTTAACAAGATATTGCTTATAAATGGCATAAGAAAATGGTTATTTACTATCCAAACGATTTTTTTATCATATGAATATTTCATAATTATTAAGCTAAATTACTTACCTATTCTACAAAATTTTATTCTTCTTAAGAATTAATTCGTTGATTCATAATATTTTAATAAAAAAGTTGACTAAATTAGTCATTTTTTCCACATTTTCTATAAATAGGCCCTTGTAATTTTTGAAATACACATCACTATAAAAAACATGGCAACCTCGTTGTCACTCATTAGGAGTGCCCATGTCTGAACTTATTATGAATGAAAAAACTGACTTAGAGCCTCAGGTTCCAAGTGTATTACCACTTTTAGCGTTACGTGATGTAGTGGTCTATCCACACATGCAAATTGCGTTATTCGTGGGTCGTGAAAAATCGATCAATGCAGTTGATGTGGCTCGTAACAGTGACAATTTAGTATTTGTAGTTGCGCAAAAAGATTCGCTTACAGAAGATATTGATCACGATAACCTTTATCAGTACGGAACTGTCGCTAAGATTGTTCAGGTGGTAAATCATGAGAATGATGAAAACTGTATCAAAGTACTTATTGAAGGGTTACAGCGCTCTAAACTTGAAAAAATTATCGATGAAGATAGCCATTTGACGGCTGAACATAGCTTAAGTCCAATGACAATTAACGTAGATAAAGCTACTCAAGAAACTCGTTTACAAGAGTTACGTACTTTATTTGCTCAATACGCTGAAGCAAAATTACGTAATGCACGTGAACTGGTTGCAGCTGCTAATAAAATTGAAGACTTACTACAGCTTATGTTCTTCGTGGCAACACGTGTGCCTCTAAATATTGAAATTAAACAGAAGTTTTTAGAGCACGATGAGTTTGAAGCACATTTGCAAGAACTTATGAGCTACTTAGTAAATCAATCTGCTGAACAGCAAATTGAACAAACTTTGCATGACAGCGTAAAACGCCAAATGGAAAAAAACCAACGTGAATACTTTCTAAATGAAAAAATGAAAGTCATTCAACGTGAACTTTCTGACATGAATGGTGGCGCTGAAGATGACGTTGCTGAAATAGAAAAACGTCTTGCTGAAGCTGATTTACCTGAACACGTACGTAAAAAAGCTGAAGCTGAGTTCCGTAAGCTTAAAGCAATGCAACCTGCATCTAGTGAAGCAGCTGTTGTACGTAACTATCTAGAAGTAATTTTAGATACGCCGTGGAATAAGGCGAGCAAAGTCAGCATTAACCTTGCGAAAGCTCAAGAGATTCTTGATACAGATCACTACGGCTTAGATGACGTTAAAGATCGTATTGTTGAATACTTAGCTGTTCAGTCACGTGTTAAAAAACTCAAAGGTCCGATTCTATGTTTAGTAGGTCCTCCTGGTGTAGGTAAAACTTCGCTTGGTGAGTCAGTTGCGAAAGCAACAGGTCGTGAATTTGTTCGTATGGCACTTGGTGGCGTACGTGATGAAGCTGAGATTCGTGGTCACCGTCGTACTTATATTGGTGCGATGCCAGGTAAAATCGTGCAGTCTTTAACAAAAGTTGGCGTGAAGAACCCTCTGTTCTTACTCGACGAAATTGACAAGATGGCACAAGACTACCGTGGTGATCCTGCTTCTGCATTGCTTGAAGTATTAGACCCATCACAAAACAGTAAGTTCAACGATCACTATTTAGATCTTGATCTTGACCTCTCTGAAGTGATGTTTATCTGTACTGCAAACAGCATGAATATTCCTGAGGCATTACTTGACCGTATGGAAGTTATTCGTCTACCGGGTTATACCGAAGATGAAAAAGTTAATATTGCTGAACGTTACCTTGTTCCAAAAGCGATTAAGAACAACGGTCTACGTGCTAAAGAGTTAACAATTCATGAAGAAGCGATTCGTGATATTGTTCAGCGCTATACACGTGAAGCTGGTGTACGTAGTTTAGAACGTGAAGTGTCTAAAATTGCGCGTAAAGTGGTAAAAGAAGCAGTAAGTAAAAAGTCTAAAAACTTACAACTTGATGTGACTTCTGCCAATCTTCCAGAATACTTAGGTCCACATAAGTTTGACTTTGGTATTGCAGAAGAAGAAGCGCAAGTAGGCCGCGTAAATGGTCTAGCTTGGACATCTGTGGGTGGTGAGTTACTTACCATTGAAGTTGCAGCGGTAAAAGGTAAAGGTAAATTCATTACGACCGGTTCACTTGGTGATGTAATGAAAGAATCTATTACTACAGCAATGACTTTAGTCCGTACACGTGCCGATGAGCTAGGTATTGAAGCTTCTCGTTTTGAAGAAACCGATGTACACGTTCACTTACCAGAAGGTGCAACACCAAAAGATGGCCCATCTGCTGGTTTAGCATTAACAACTGCCCTTGTATCAGCATTTACAGGTATTGCGATTCGTCCGGATATTGCAATGACTGGTGAAACAAGTTTAGGTGGTCGTGCAATGCGTATTGGTGGCCTAAAAGAAAAACTTCTTGCGGCACACCGTGGTGGAATCAAACTTGTATTTATTCCACAAGATAACGTACGTGATTTGGCAGAAATTCCAGCCAATGTTAAAGAAGGTTTAGAAATCAAAGCTGTAAAAAGTATTGATGACATCTTGCCTTTAGCATTAGTTTCAATGCCAAAGCCTTTACCTAAAACGCCGATTGTAAAACCGGTGGAAGGTTCAAAAGCAGCACGTCACTAATTAAAATGTGAAAAAAGAGAGCTTCGGCTCTCTTTTTTTTGTTACACAATTTGATTGAAAAATATCCAACCATCTTCATAATAGGTATTAAGAGTATTTAATTAAATTAAGTATTCTTCGTTATCTATTATTTTATAGATAGCCTTGTTTTTTTATTCTCTATGATCATCTGAACTCCAGACAGGTGATCATTTGATCGCAGTCCAACACAGTTTTTTGGACTGCGTTTTTTATGCCTATTTTACTACCACGAACTTATCTCTTCCTCAGGTATAATGCGCAAGCTGTTTTGAATGAATAGATAATATGAAAATTCGTATTCTGACCATTGGTCAAAAAATGCCTGCTTGGGTTCTCACTGGTTTTGAAGATTATTTCAAACGCATCCAACCTTTTGTGCAAACTCAAGTCATTGAACTGCCTATGGCCAAACGTGGTAAAAATGATTCAGAAGCGGATATTTTAAAATATTGCCAAATTGAAGGCGAAAGTATTTTAAATGCTTTAAAGCCGAATGAAACTTTAATCGCCCTAGAAGTCGGTGGGCGAGAACTCAGCACAGAAAAGCTGGCTGACACCATGAAACAGTGGATGCTTGAAGGCAATGATGTAGTACTCGCGATTGGTGGCCCAGATGGCCTGTCGGATCAAGTACGTAAAGCTGCTGCATGGCATTGGTCACTTTCAAAACTCACAATGCCTCATCCTTTGGTACGCGTGTTATTAATTGAGCAACTATATCGGGCGATGACTATTAATCATAATCACCCCTATCACCGTGCATAAAAACAACAACCGTTTCATTTTAGGAACAATCCGTTGAAATCAGGATACTTTTAAGATGTCCTGATTTTGGCATAATGACTATTATTCTGCTTTTCAACTCAGGTGCAATGCAATGGAACTACAAACCCTTCCTGGACTGTTTATTTCACATGGTTCACCCATGCTTGCACTTGATCCAGAACAAGTAGGACCTGCTCTACATCGTTTAGGTGCAAATCTTCCCACACCAAAAGCAATCATTGTGATGTCGGCACATTGGGAAAGTAAAGCACTTGAGGTTTGTATTTCGACGCGTCCCGAAACATGGCATGACTTCCGCGGCTTTCCTAAAGAGTTATATGAAATTCGCTACAGTGCACCTGGGCAACCAGAACTCGCTGAAGAAATTTTAAAACTACTGGCAGATGCTCACTTTGTTGCACATGCGAATAGTACGCGCCCTCGTGACCATGGTGTATGGATGCCTCTATTACATATGTATCCTGATGCTGACATTCCTGTCGTCGAGATTTCTTTGCCAACCAATTTAAGCGCACAAGAAATTTATCGTATAGGGCAAACACTCGCACCTTTACGTGACAAACAAATTTTACTGATTGGTTCAGGCAGTATTACCCATAATCTTGCAGAGCTATCTTGGCAAGGAGACAACTCTAAAGTTCCTGAATGGGCTGCAACTTTTAGAAATATTGTTGTGAATAAACTTACACATCAAGATTATGATGGTGTACTGGACTGGCAATCATTGCCTTTTGTAAAACGTAATCATCCTACCCTTGAACATTTTGCCCCGTTGTTTTTTGCTATGGGCACAGGCAATCGCTTTACGATTGTTCACAGCAGCTTCACAATGGGCTCACTAGGCATGGATATCTATCGTTTTGATTAATTATTAGCAAATACCCCGTCTTTCGGGGTATACCATTATTTTTGTTGAAAATTAGAATAACTTACAAACTTATACATTTTAAAAACCGAAACAATCAAATGTTTACATTTTCTTTTTTTAAGAATGTTTTAAGCTTATCGCTGTTGTTTTTTTACTTGAAGTTTTTAAATGAAAATTAAATATTTAATTCTTGCGTTATTACCTTTTTCTTTGATGGCGTGTCAAACAGTTACGAATACTCCGGCTCCAATTGTATCTGAGCAACAACAAAACCTTGCGGCCACTTTAGGTGAATATGCTTGGACTTATCAAAATGTAAAAGCTTCTAAACCACTTATCCTTAACTTTAATGCAGATGGCAAATTAGCAATCAATACAGGTTGTAATGGCCAAGGCGGTACTTGGAAAGTTGAAGGCAACCAACTTGTTACATCTAACCTTGTTTCAACCATGATGGCTTGCCAAGATGATCTAATGAAACAAGAACAACTTTCTAATAGCATCTTTAATGACGCGAAATTACCAATCGAAATTAGCAACAATAATGGTCAGGTGATTTTAAGCGTGACAGATAAAACTGGTCAAAAGCATATTTTCCAAGGTCAAAAAGCAGTAAATACTCAAGCTTTAACAGACTACTCTTGGTCTTATCAGCCTGAAAATACAAAAAAACCTATCGTTCTTAACTTTACCAACGACCGCTTATCGATCGCAACGGGTTGTAACCGCCAAGGAACAACTTGGAAAGTTGAAAACAACACCATCGTAACTGCTGATGTAATGTCGACTATGATGGCATGTGAACCTGCTTTAATGAAACAGGAACAATTTTCTAGCAGCCTTTTCCAAAAACGTGCGATTCCATTTGAACTCAATACCACAAACGTTGATCAACCAACTCTAACGGTATCTGATGCTCAAGGTCAAAAATATACCTTTACTGGGAAAATGACACCTGAAGCAAAATATCAATCTGAAGGAAAAACTATTTTCCTAGAAGTTGCTCCACAAACTAAATCATGTACTGGTGTTGCACCACAAACTTGTATGCAAGTTCGTGAAATTAAATATGATGACAAAGGCGTTAAAACTTACGCTGACAAAAACTGGTCATTATATTATGGCCAAATTGAAGGTTTTGAACACAATCCAGATCAACGCGTAATTTTACGTGTAAAACGTTTTGAAGTGAAAAACCCAGCAGCAGACCAATCTAGTCAAGCTGATGTATTAGATATGGTTGTAGAGCAAGAGTTAGTTAAAAAACCTAAAAAATAAGTTTTTAGACTAAAAAAATCCGATGCTTTTGCATCGGATTTTTTATTTCTATTTTTAGAAAATACCTTGAGCAAGCATTGCATCAGCCACTTTTACAAAACCTGCAATATTGGCACCATCAACATAATTAACAGTACCATCTTCTTTAGTACCGTATCTTACACAATTGGCATGAATGTCTTTCATAATTGCATGTAGACGCTCATCGACCTCAGCATGTGTCCAGCTTAAACGAATTGCATTTTGAGACATTTCTAAACCAGACGTTGCCACACCGCCTGCATTAGAAGCTTTCCCAGGCGCATACAAAATTTTAGCTTCGATGAAGTGTTCAACTGCTTCAAGTGTAGAGGGCATATTAGCGCCTTCAGCCACACAAATTACACCATTTGCAATAAGCGTTTTAGCATCCTCACCTGTTAATTCATTTTGCGTTGCACATGGTAAAGCAATATCGACAGGAATATGCCACGGTGTTTTTCCTTCAAAATATTCAAAACCATGTTTAGAAGCAAACTCAGAAATTCGACCACGCTTAACGTTTTTAAGATTCATGACTTCAACAAGCAACTCATCTGTAAAACCGTTTTTTACATAAACTGTGCCGTTAGAGTCAGACAAAGTAACAACTTTTGCCCCTAAGAACATGGCCTTCTCTGCTGCATATTGTGCAACGTTACCAGAGCCAGAAACAGATACTGTTTTACCAGCAAAAGATTGTCCACGCGCTTTTAGCATTTCCTCTGCAAAATAAACCGTACCATAGCCAGTTGCTTCAGGACGCATTAAGCTACCACCAAATGAAATTCCCTTACCAGTAAAGACACAAGCGGTGTCATTACTCAGCTTTTTCATCATACCTGCCATATAACCGACTTCACGCGCACCCACACCAATATCTCCCGCAGGAATATCAGTATTCGGTCCTAAATGACGATACAGCTCAATCATGAGTGCCTGACAGAATCGCATAATTTCAGCATCAGACTTACCTTTAGGATCGAAATCTGAACCACCCTTCCCCCCACCCATTGGTAAGGTTGTAAGTGAGTTTTTAAAAGTCTGCTCAAAACCTAAAAATTTTAAAATTGATAGATTGACCGATGGGTGGAAACGCATTCCCCCTTTGAATGGACCAATTGCTGAATTGTATTGAACACGGAAAGCTCGGTTAACTTGAGTCTGACCTTGATCATCCATCCATGAAACACGAAATTGAATCACACGCTCAGGTTCAACTAAGCGCTCTAACAAACCCTGCTCTGCATATTCCGGATTTTTTTCAATAAATGGCCACAAACTCGTCATTACTTCTTCGACAGCTTGTAAAAACTCAGGTTGATGCGGATCACGCGCTTGCACGTAATTCAGGAATTCATTCAGGTTGTTATATTTCAATGCACGGTCCTCAGCATAGTAATGAATTAAATTGGTGCAATACATTATTAAATGCATCATTTAGCAGCAAAATATTAAATCCCTTTCCATCAATTTTAACAATAGTTATTTTAAATTATTTTATTAACCTTAATTATCAAAAACTTATTTTTAGAAAAACTACTTAAAGATAAGAAATAGTCATTTAATTTTTCACTTTTATTGATCTATTATTGTGCAGAATTAGCAACATTTTAGGTCAATTAAAAACCCGATAAATTCGTTAAAATCCATTGACCTTACTTAGCTTTTTCTTCATTATCGCATCGTTTTAACCAAGCTATTTGCCCACTATGAATTCATCTATTTCTCTCATACGCGAGATTGATGCGTTATTACCACAAACACAATGTGGTCTATGTGGACATCGTGATGGATGTCTACCCTACGCAAAGTCGATTGCTGAAGGTGAAGAAGCAAATAAATGTGTTCCAGGTGGACAACCTGTTGCTGATGCACTCGCAAATCTATTAAATCGCTCTCCATTAACTGCTGAAAGAAGCGTATGGCCTATACAAACAGATGGCCGTCCGCAGCGAATGAAGGCAATTATTCGTGAAGATGAATGTATTGGTTGCACCAAATGCATTAGTGCTTGTCCTGTAGATGCTATTATTGGCAGTGGTAAGCTCATGCATACCATCTTGACTGACTTATGTACAGGTTGTGAGTTATGCATTCCACCGTGTCCCGTAGATTGCATTGATTTGGTTGAAGACACACAAGCCTTACCGAATGAACAACAGCGTAACGCAGAGCAAGATGATTTAAGACAACGCTATTACGCACATATTCAACGTGAAGAAAAGCTTCGCAGTCACCGTAAAGGTCCAGTGGTACGTGCTGAAATTGATACTCAACTGTTTGCGCAGTTTTCTCAGGCACTTGATGAATTACCTTCAATTGAACTCATTGAGAAACCTAAAGAGACTGTGCCCACTGATGCTAAAACTACAATTGAGTTAGCTAAAATTCGTACACAAATTAAGAAACTGGAAAAACAGTTAAGTGTACGTGAAGATGCTAAAAAACGTCTTCAACTCGAAGAACTACAACAGCAACTCATGCAACTACAGGAGGTCTGAATGGCTGTCAAAAATATGACGAAAAAGCAGATTCAAATTTTCTTTGAACGCCTTCGCGAACAACGGCCGTCACCTCAAACCGAGTTAAAATATTCATCTTCTTTTGAGTTACTTATTGCTGTTATGTTGTCAGCTCAAGCCACCGACGTGAGTGTGAATAAGGCAACTGATAAACTTTACCCTGTGGCGAATACAGCCGAGAAAATCTATAACTTGGGCGTAGATGGGTTAAAGGAATATATCAAGACAATTGGCCTTTACAACGCTAAAGCAGAAAATGTCATTAAAACCTGTAAGATTTTAATGGAACAATTTAACGGCGAAGTTCCAAGCAATAGAAAAGACTTGGAAGCTTTACCGGGTGTCGGACGTAAAACCGCAAATGTTGTTTTAAATACAGCTTTTGGACAACCGACTATGGCTGTCGATACCCATATTTTCCGAGTGGGAAATCGAACTGGTTTAGCCGTAGGTAAAAATGTACTTGAAGTTGAGCACCGCTTAATTAAGGTTATTCCTAAAGAATTTATTTTAGATTCACATCACTGGCTCATATTGCACGGTCGTTATTGTTGTATCGCCCGTAAACCCAAATGTGCTGAATGTGTAGTTGCAGATGTTTGCAACTGGCCTGATCGCTTTGAATTTGGTGCACAAAAGCAAATTGCTATTAAAAATATTGAAGCTTAAAAATATGGTTGGGTATAGGTAACATACCCAATCAATCTTACTTTAGACGTTTGTTCTGATTACGCTCTTCTTTTGCTTGTTTTTGTACCTGCCTAAGCATTTTATAGCTCTGATAACTCAAAAAGATGACGAGTGCCAGACTTAGCAATACCACCAAAATCAATATGATTTTCATATTGTTCTCCTGCACTGAATGAAAGAAAAGAGCCCTCACAAAGAGGGCTCATTATCACAAACAATATTAAATTATTTGTCTAAGATGTTAAACAAATCTTTTTGTACATTTTCAATTGTACGCAAGCCATCAAGCTTGTCATAAGTTGGTGCATTCTCACCAGATGCAGCACGGCTTTGATAGAATCCAACCAATTGCTCAGTTTCTGTATGATAAGAAGCTAAACGTTTACGGATTGTTTCTTCTTGGTCATCTGGACGTTGAACAAGATCTTCACCAGTTTCGTCATCTTTACCTTCCACTTTAGGTGGATTGTAAACTGTATGATAAACACGACCAGAAGCTGGATGCTGACGACGACCAGAAAGACGTTGTACGATTTCTTCGTCAGGAACATCAATTTCAATCACGTGATCAATGTTAATCCCTTCTTTTTCCAAAGCTTCAGCTTGTGGAATAGTACGTGGGAAACCATCGAAAATGCAGCCATTTACACAGTCAGGCTGAGCGATACGTTCTTTTACTAAACCGATAATAAGTTCATCTGAAACCAAACCACCAGATTCCATTACACTTTTAGCTTTTAGACCTAATTCAGTACCTTCACGAATTGCAGCACGGAGCATATCACCGGTTGAAATTTGTGGGACATTGTAGCGCTTACAGATCAACTGAGCCTGAGTCCCTTTGCCTGCTCCAGGTGGTCCGAGTAAAATAATGCGCATAAAAAACATCCTCATTTAAAACAATGAATATGAAGTCCGGCAGAAAAAGTCTCGTTAATCTTCAATAGATCCTGCCCGACATCGAATTATAAGAAAGCCACAAACAAATGTATTGTACCAGCAATAAATCCGGTTACCCCACCTAGTACAATAAGAATCCACTCATCCTCCTGAAATGCAGGACGTAACAAATTCTGAAACTCTTTTGGTGTCAGTTCGCGAATACGCTCTTTAAACATTTGAAAAATTTTCTGTGCCCGGCTTGCGTTCAGCGCTGGGTCACATACGGGTCCCATCGTAATTTCAATTGATCGATCAATCAAGTCCGTCTTTAATCTTGCGTACTCTCTTGGCCCTAAAGAAAGCTGTAAAGATGTACGAACTAACGGTGTTTCCATAATTTCGTTAATATGACGCTTCACAATGCGGCGGGTCTTATCTTTACGCGGCCCGTACATCATTTCGGTCATAATCGATTTTAACGTAATTAAATCTTCTGTTACTACGCTTGAAAATACGTCAGAGACTTCCTCTTGACGCTTCATGAAAGCACCTTGGAAATTATAGGTCCCAATTCGAAGAACGGGTACAATCCAAGGAAACTTACGATCTTCTGTTAATCTAAAAATCTGTGGGTAACGAATATAATGTGGTTCAAGAGGGTTAAACACCATCCAGATTGCAATCCAGTTCGTTAAAAAGCCCCAAATTGAAGCCCAAAATGGGACTGTCCAGTGCCAAGGTACGACAAACCAAACAATCATTTGGAAAATACCAAAGAACATTCCAATTAAAGCGCTAATATGCCAAATAAAGTTGATTTCTTTTTGTCCAACTTTTAAGAACATGCGTACCATCAAACGGCGATCACCTTCCATTTGACTCACGACCATTTCACGCATATTAACCAGTGACTCGACGTTCATGGTCAGCTCAGTCACTAATTCTCTTAACACGCCTGGTAATTGTTTATGTGCCTGAGCATAAATACGGCGCTTAATTGAATATGGTAAATTTTCCCAAAGTACGGCATTACGATCGATCATGACTTCATCAATCAGGTGTTCAAGTTCAAACCCAACCTGCTCACCAATAATGCGTGCCATATCTTCAGGATCCATTGCTTCTAAAAATTCACGCAATGAACCTAATTTAGATAAAGTATTGTCGGTAATAATACCTGAGATACGTCCAGCTTTACGTGGCACAATACCTTGCCAACCGACTGGTAATGGACCTAAATGGAACCCCCAAAATTTAATTGGGTAAAACACCATTTTTAAAGCCATCCAAACGTGTGCCCATGTAACAAAGGCAGTGACTGGAATGATACTTAAAACGGCCCAAAAATCAGGTCTGTGTAAAAAGGTCTGCCACAATCCGCTGACGTACTCTAACATGTAAGACTCTCGTATTTATTTGTGCTCTGCTTATGGCGAGTTAACGATAAACTGCTTTGTTTTATAAACCAAAACTTAGAGAATAAGAAAATTGAATTTGTGGTTTAGTATCCGCCGCAACTGCCCCATTCTGGTCAGTGAGTTTTTCCGCCGCGCCAATACCCACACTAAAAGTACTAATTCTTTCTGAATTCAACAATACATAGGCCAAATCAACACCAGCGCCTAAACGGGATTTATAATCACCATCGACCTCTTTACTATCGAGATGCCCAGCATAAAAACCAATATAGTAACCATTTTTATCTGTGCCGGTAAGATAATACGGATATCGAAACCCGACTTGGCCGCCGGCAGTTTTGTCACCATTCAAAAATGCGCCAACTTTGGCATAGGCAATACCATAAGGGTTTAACCATTCGCCGTTTAAATGTAATAGTTTTTGTGTAAAACCAGCACCCACATTCCACGTAGATGCAGTATGTCCTGCTAATTTTGCTTCTGGAAGAAACGAATAGTCTTGAGCATGAGCCCAACTACTTACCGTCAAAACTGCAAGTAAGGGATAAATTTTTCTCATTATTTTCTCCATTTTCCCTAATCGTATGGTGAGAACAACCCTATTCTATTGAATGAGAGACTTTAACAGAATTATTTTGCTTCTTATATACAAGTATCTACAATTTTGTTGTCTGCAAAGTCAAAAAGTATCTTATCGAAATGCACTGAAACTTTGAAAATTATGCAATATTTTAAGCGCTCTTGCGTTAGAATAAGCAGCTATTTTTCTACCCTATGTCATTAAGTCGATCCTTATGAAGCAGCACTTTCCTTTAAAAGATATCCAGCAAGAAAAGCGCATTTATCGAGGACGAATCTTTTTTGCCGTAGGTCTGGTTATCGTTTGCTTGTTAGTCTTGATTAGCCGATATGCTTATCTGCAAATTTTTCACTACGATGAATTTTCTACTGCATCTGATAAAAACCGAATTCGCTTACAACCACTTCCACCAGCTCGTGGTTATATCTATGACCGAAATGGTGTATTACTGGCAGATAATTATCCTGTTTTTACAGCAACTTTAAGTAAAACAGATGTGGAAGATGCCGACCATGTTGTTGAGCAGCTACAGCCTATTTTAGATCTCACACAAGAAGATATTGACCGTTTCAAAAGTCGTATAAAAACTGCTCGAAAAACTGAACGTGTTGCGATTAAACTTAATCTAACCGAAGCCAATATTGCCAAGTTCAGCGAAGCTAAATATAAATTTCCTGGCGTAAGAATCGAAACACAAATGACCCGTTACTACCCACACGGTGAATTATTTGCTCATGTGATTGGTTATGTCGGGCGTATTAACGATAAAGAATTAAAAAGTATTGATAAAGATTTATATGCTGGAACCAACCTAATTGGAAAGATTGGAGTTGAGAAAAGCTATGAAGATTTGCTACACGGCACACCAGGTTATGAATCTGTTGAAGCAGATGCCCACAGCAACATATTGCGCCATTTAGGTCGTAAAGACCCTACTCGCGGGAATGACCTCTATTTATCTTTAGATTATGGTTTACAGGTTGTTGCGTCTCAACAGCTCGCAGGCCGTCGTGGTGCCATTGTCGCTATCGACCCTCGTACTGGTGAAATTCTGGCTTTAGTATCTAGTCCAAGTTTCAACCCTAATTTATTTGTGACTGGTATTAATCATAAAGATTATAGTTCTTTACGTGATAGTTTAGATCAACCGCTTTATAACCGTGCTGTACAAGGTGCATATCCACCAGGTTCTACCATTAAACCAATGGAAGCAATGGGTGGCTTACACTACGGTATTGTAAACTGGTCAACAGCAATTTCTGACCCTGGTTATTTCCACTTACCTGGTGATTCTCATAAATTCCGCGACTGGAAAAAAACCGGTCATGGCATCGTAAACATGCATAAAGCCATCATTATGTCATGTGACACCTATTTTTATATTCTTGCCCATCAAATGGGTATTGATCAAATGAACCAATGGATGCGTCAATTTGGGTTCGGTCAAAAAACAGGTGTCGACTTACCAAGTGAAAGTGAAGGTCTTTATCCAAATCCTGAATGGAAAATGCGTACTCGCAAAGCCAAATGGATGAAGGGCGAAACTATTTCTGTGAGTATTGGTCAAGGTGCATTTACAGCTACACCTTTACAACTTGCTATGGCGACTGCAATTACAGCCAATCATGGTTCTCATGTCACCCCTCATGTTTTACGGGCAACTCATGGTGCAAAACCATTTACTGTACGTAATGCACCTGATGGCAAAATTAACTTCAATGGAACGGATGAAGACTGGGTTCAAATGCGCGATGCCATGATTGACGTAATTCAATCAGGTACTGGTCGAGGCATTCGTACACCTCTCTATCAAATTGCAGGAAAGACAGGAACTGCGCAGGTTAAAAGTATTGCACAGGGTAAACGCTACAATGAGTCAGCCCTGAGTGAACGCCAACTTGACCATGGTTTGTTCGTTGGATTTGCACCTGCTGATAAACCAGAAATTGCGATTGCCGTGATTTGGGAAAATGGTCGTCATGGTGGTTCGGCTGCTCAGCTTGCAAGACCTATTTTTGATTATTGGTTATTAACTCGTAAGAAAAATCCAGTCCGACCAGCAAACCATCAAGTCAATGGTGGACTGATGACCGCTGGAATTAAGCCAGGTGAACTCTCAAGCGGCGGCGAAGTTGCTAGCTCTACTGCATCAGCTACTTCACCTGCAGCTTCAACACCACAGGCTACCCCAGCTCGCCCTGCCACCAATGAGGTCGATGACTAATGAAAAACCAATTACGTATTATTGGCGGCGAATGGAAAAGACGAGTACTTCCCTTCGCTAGCATTGAGGGCTTACGCCCAACTCCAGACAGAGTACGTGAAACTCTATTTAACTGGCTCATGTGGGATATTCAAAATGCGCATGTGCTTGATGTCTGCACAGGCTCTGGCGCATTAGGTTTTGAAGCATTGTCACGTGGTGCTACGTCAGTTTATATGATTGAACCAGACAAAACGCAGGCACGTTTTTTAAAAGATAATGTTGAGCTATTAAAGGCCCAAAACTGTCATTTAATTAATGCGACTGCTCAACAAGCATTACCCCGTTTAAAAGAACAGTTCGATGTGGTGTTTTTAGATCCACCTTATAGTCTAGATTTATGGCAAGAACTTTCAAACTTGGCAGAACCCCATATTAAAAAGAATGGGTATATTTATGTTGAAGCTGATCGAGATTTATCTCAGCTTATCCTTCCTTCAACATGGCAACAAGTTAAAACAACGAAAGCTGGTACCGTTCATGCAGGGCTTTATCAGAAAATAGCTGAATAAAAAAGGTAGCCTATTGCTACCTTTCACTTTCAAAGTTATGACTAACTTAATCCAATTACTGCAACAATTGCCGCACAAGCACCTACAATTTTTTTGCCATATGGCACATATCGTGTAAGCGCAGCACCCAATGCTAAGCCACCACAATAAATTAAAGCCATAGCTACAACCATACCTGTTACCAATGCAACAACATGGCCTGAGTGTGCTAATTCAACCCCATGTGCTATGCCATGAAAGCTTGCAAGCAATGCCGCGGCGATAGGTAAAATTCGATTTGATTTTGTCCATAGTGCAATTGCTGTAACGACTAAAGAAGCAACAATTCCATATTCAGCAACATTTACAGGGACTAAGCCTTGAGCGCCGATTAAAAAGCCAATAATGAGGGTAACACTCAAAGTTATAGCACCTGCAATTTTCCATTGCTTAGCTGCCGACCAGAGTAAAACACCAAAAGCCAAAGCCATCACTAAATGATCTAAACCAGTAAAGGGATGAATAAAACCCGCTATAAAACCAGAATGTTCATGGTCATGTCCTGGGTGTGCCATTACCAGTGTCGGTAATAATGCAAGGAGCCCTATGCCCCATTTTTTAATGAAGTTCATAATCTCTCCTTAAGCTTTAAACAGCCCTTGTTTCTCAATAAATTGAATGATTTCTTCAAGACCATCTTGGGTTTTCATATTTGAAAATAAGAATGGCTTTTCACCACGCATGCGTTTCGCATCTTGATCCATCACATCAAGATTTGCACCGACCATTGGCGCAAGGTCAGTTTTATTAATAATGAGTAAATCTGATTTGGTAATGCCGGGTCCGCCTTTACGAGGAATTTTTTCTCCGCCTGCCACATCAATCACATATAGAGTTAAATCCGAAAGCTCAGGACTAAACGTTGCAGCTAAATTATCACCACCGCTTTCAATGATAATAAGCTCCAAGCCTTCAAACTTTTCACATAAATCATCAATTGCGGCCAAGTTAATTGAAGCATCTTCACGAATTGCTGTATGAGGGCAACCACCTGTTTCTACACCCACAATACGATCTGGTGACATCGCTTCGTTACGGGTTAAAAAGTTTGAATCTTCTTTGGTGTAAATATCATTTGTCACCACAGCCATGTTGTATTTATTACGCAAGGCTAAACATAAATTAAGTGTAAGCGCAGTTTTACCCGAACCTACTGGTCCGCCAATTCCAACTCTTAATGGACTACGTTCTGTCATGATTTTTATCCTTTTTTCCTAAACTTAAGATCTGAATAACCGTGAATATTGTGTTTCGTGTTTCATGCTCAGCATGGCATAACGAGGTAAAGCACTACTCAATTGCTCATCAACAAGTTGCAAGGCTTTTTCCACAGCTTGAGGCACTAAACCATGTAAGTGCCATAAAATTCTTTGTCCAGCCATTTGCCCTAAAGGTACAGTTTTTACTGCTGCTAAAACCTGATTTTCTAAAACGGTAAAAGTATAAGCTGTGAGCACGTCAACATCGTTAAGCCCAAGTCGACCACATAGCTGCGCATAGACAGGCACAAAACCAAACTGCTTTTTAACTTCAACAGTTTTTTTTAAAACATCTCTAATCCACGCATTTAAAGAAAATGCCAGCTGCTGAGACTCTGCCAAAAGCTCT
This sequence comes from Acinetobacter sp. GN11, assembly GCF_054823985.1. Taxonomy (NCBI): domain Bacteria; kingdom Pseudomonadati; phylum Pseudomonadota; class Gammaproteobacteria; order Moraxellales; family Moraxellaceae; genus Acinetobacter; species Acinetobacter sp. GN11. The sequence continues at coordinate 16,265 of NZ_JRVL01000090.1, forward strand.
TTAGTTTCACGACTTGCCTTATATAAATTTGCCCAAATCAGAAACTGATCTTGATCATCATGCTGTTGCATAAGACGTTTTAATACTGGTAGCTCAAACCGTACTAACAGCATTTCCAGCACTTCTTCGAAATAAGCAATTGCTGAGGTTTCATCGTGTATTAAGCCAATATCGATGGCTGTTTCTACACCTTGTGAATAACAATATGCTCCAACTGGCAATGCCGTAGAAGACAACGTCAGCAATTGAAGTAATTGCGCTGCGTTATGAATGGACATGGTGCAAAGCTTTGATTGGGCTTAAGCGATGATCATGGCTATGCTGTGCATAGGCACCGCTTTCAGGTTCAAACGGATGATCAGTTTCTGAGACTGTAAGCCCCAGCCCTTCTACCATTTCTGCAAGCACATGATCAGGTTCAAAATACAACGCTGTAGGCGTCAGCATTAATGGTACATGTCTGTTACCGAGGTGATAGGCTGCTTTAAGCAAATCAAAATCACTTGCTGCGCTGACTTGCATCAAACGTTCAGGCTTAGCATCAACACGTAGTACATCACCTTGTTGAGTTGCAATATATGAACCACTGCGCAAAATTCCAGTACGTGGTAAATCAGCACCAATATCTACGCCATCAACTAAAGTTGCTCGAAATCTTGATTTTTGGCGGGTATCAAAAGTCAGTTCAACCGTTTCAAATATTTGATCAGGAGAAATATGTTCAAGGCGTTGGGTATAGATTTTCATTTAGCTCTTCTCTCCTTATTTATTTCATTCATGTGTATAAATTAATGAGGCAAATCAATTCGATAAAACTCATCAAAACAAGAAATAACGCTGAGCCATGGGTAATACATCAGCAGGTTCACACGTTAATAACTCACCATCAGCTCGCACTTCGTAAGTCTCGGGATGTACCTGCATGACCGGGCAATACGTGTTGTGTTTCATGTCAGTTTTGCTAATTTCGCGCGTGTTTTTACATGGGCTAATTAGCTTTTTAAGTTTTAATTTTTCAGCAACTTTTTCATCAATCGCTGCTTGGGATAAAAAGGTAATGCAGGTGTTATGAACACCACGTGGATAGGCACCAAACATTGGACGGTAATGCACCGGTTGAGGTGTTGGAATTGAAGCATTAATGTCACCCATCGGTGCTGCTGCAATCATGCCACCTTTAATAATCATGGAAGGTTTTACACCAAAAAACGCAGGCTTCCATAACACTAAATCAGCAAGTTTTCCGACTTCAATCGAACCAATTTCATGGCTTAGACCATGGGTAATTGCTGGGTTAATTGTATATTTGGCAATGTAGCGTTTAACGCGATTGTTATCATGAAATTGATTGTCACCCTCTAAAGGACCACGTTGAATTTTCATTTTATGCGCAGTTTGCCAAGTACGTAAAATAACTTCCCCCACACGACCCATTGCCTGAGAGTCCGATGACATCATGGCAATTGCGCCTAAGTCTTGCAGAATATCTTCGGCTGCAATCGTTTCACGGCGAATACGACTTTCTGCAAAAGCGATATCTTCAGCAATTGCTGGGTCTAAATGGTGACAAACCATGAGCATATCTAAATGTTCATCAATGGTATTGATGGTATAAGGTCGTGTTGGATTAGTTGAAGACGGCAATACATTACTTTGTCCAATTGCCTTTAAAATGTCAGGTGCATGCCCACCACCCGCACCTTCGGTATGGTATGTATGAATCGTACGATTTTTAAACGCAGCTAAAGTTTCTTCTAAAAAACCGCTTTCATTTAAAGTATCTGTATGAATCGCCACCTGCACATCAAACTCGTCCGCCACGCTCAAGCAGTTATCAATGGCTGCTGGTGTTGAACCCCAATCTTCATGCAGCTTTAAGCCAATCACCCCAGCTTTAATTTGCTCACGAATTGGGTCAGGTAAACTCAAGTTTCCTTTGCCTAATAGACCAATATTCATAGGCAAATCATCAATCGCCTGTAACATGGTCGCAATATGCCAAGGCCCTGGAGTAACTGTCGTTGCTGAGGTGCCGGCTGCTGGTCCTGTACCGCCACCGACCATGGTTGTTGTACCAGACATTAATGCAGTTTCAACTTGTTGAGGGCAAATCCAGTGAATGTGGGTATCAATACCGCCTGCAGTTAAAATTTGTCCTTCACCCGCAATCACCTCTGTTGCAGCCCCTAAAGGAATCGTAATGTCCGGTTGAATATCTGGATTTCCAGCTTTTCCTATTTTCCAGATTCGGCCATTTTTTAAGCCCACGTCAGCTTTAACAATTCCCCACCAATCCACGATTAAAGCATTGGTAATGACTGTATCAGCAACTTCATCAGCTAAAAGCTGTGATTGCCCCATCCCGTCACGAATAACTTTTCCGCCACCAAATTTAACTTCTTCACCGTATGTCGTTAAATCTTGCTCAACTTCAATAAAGAGCTCTGTATCCGCCAAACGAATACGATCACCAACCGTTGGACCAAACATCTCAGCATATGCACGACGTGACATTTTCATAACTTAATACTCATCTCTTTCATTATCGTTGTTATGTCTAATCCAACTTGCCCATGACGCGGCCTGCGAAACCATATACTTCTCGCTTACCCGCTAAAGCAACAAGCTCAACTTCCCGAGTTTGTCCCGGTTCAAAGCGAATTGCTGTCCCAGCTGCAATATTCAATCGAAAGCCTTTAGCTAGCTCACGATCAAACTGTAGTGCATCATTTGCTTCATAAAAATGAAAATGTGAACCCACCTGAATAGGCCGATCGCCAATGTTGGCAACTAAAACTTTTAAAGTTTGCCGTCCAACATTCAGTTCAATATCAGCATCTGGAGTAATGATTTCGCCGGGGATCATAAATGCTCCTTTTATACGATTGGTTGATGGACAGTGACTAATTTAGAGCCATCAGGGAAAGTTGCCTCGACCTGAACCTCAGCAATCATTTCTGACACACCATCCATCACATCTTCGCGCTTTAATAAGGTTGTACCGTAATGCATTAAATCACTGACCGTCATACCGTCCCGTGCACCTTCAAGTAAAGCTGCTGAAATAAAAGCAATAGCTTCAGGATAATTCAGTTTCAAGCCACGAGCTTTACGGCGCTCAGCAACGAGTCCTGCTGTAAAAATCAGTAATTTATCTTTTTCTGTTGGATTGAGTTCCATATCTCTTTCCTAAATTTCATTTATATTCTTTAAGCAAAATACGTGCTCAAAAGCAGCATACTTGTTTTAAATGTTTTTTAAATACGCAATTTAACGTAACTTATGTTTTCCATATTCTTGGAAATTCTTCTTCTAAATCAAACCAATATCGACGTAATTTAGCCCGTATAGCTGCAAAAGCATCATGACAATGTCGGACATCATTTCCCAAAAAACGGGCAGAAACCACATCATCTAATAAGGTTAATGTGACAGGCGCCCGCATACGCATCATTAATTCTCGAATGAGTTCTAACTGTTGTTCTAAGTAAAATGATGAACGATATTTCTCTGGTGCTACTGCCCATAAGCTTCCCATTACTGCTTGATTGTTCATACCTAAACATGAACTCAGCCAACGATCTTCGCCTTCAAAATACAATGTATCTGCAACTAACAACTTATGTTCTCGCCACAATTTAAACTGATTGTGATAACTCCCTTGAACAAAGCGCTCAGCACGTGCCTGCCGCCCAAGTACCAACATATCCCATCCAATAAAACTTGCAGCACTATCAAGATGAATATGAGTTTCTGAATGCGCTAAAGCCCCATCAAACAGCATCGTTTCTTGTGGAACCCACTCTAAAATGGACTGATCTTTCACATGCAAATGAATATGTTGAAAAGCTTGTTTGCCATTGGTTTTGTACCATTTCCCCGCGCCCGGAGTAGTTACTACCGCATGAGCTTGATCTTTGGTTTCAATTTCAAAAGTAAGATGATCTCCTCCTGCAATTCCTGCTGGAGGATGAACAATAATGGCATGACATACACCCGTTATTTCAGGCCAGAGCATTTTTTGCACCCTAACAGGGCCATGATGCTTTCTATGACTCATTATGGTGCGTGAATTTTCAAAACAAAATCCGAGCTCTAATCGTGCATACCAAAATGGTGCTAAAGAGTTTTTTGAAAACGTTTGTACCTGATTCATTCTGGTTCATATGTTCAAAATAAGTGCTTAAAGTTATAAGCAAAATACGCACCAAATATGAAAATAAGCTCACTGATAAAATTAGATACAATTTTTCGATTTTAATGAGTTAAAAAATCATCAATGTCTAACATAAAACCACAGTAACTTATGGAATTGTTTATACAATAGCGCCCACCGTTGCTTCCATACTTGCTCTCCATGAAACTTTTTTTCGTGTTAACCCCACTTGTCTTTTTAACTGGGTGTATTTTTGGCCAATCTAGTGAGGTCAAACGTGCAGAAAAGATCCTGCACAATTTCGAATGTAAAAATGTTGAGACAAGCCAGCTTGCAACAAGCTCGATTAATTCTTATTACCAGCAATCTTTAGCGGTAAGCAAAGAAAAAGCAACTTCATACGTAGAGAGCTACAAAAATGGTGAAGAGTTATTCGACATGCCACTAGATGAAGTTTTAAAGCAACAGTACCAACTCTATAAATCAGCATGCGACTCCTTAGGTGGAGTTTCTGCGCAACCGTAATGTATAAGGTATTCATTAAATCGTTTTAGTGGATACCTCCTTTTTATTTTTGTTTTAATAATTATTCCAAAATTTACTCACTTTACCTTTTGTTAAAATTAAATTACATACTTAAACTTTTATTAAGCTCTCATATTTCATAGCCTGTTATTTGCTTTTTTATTTATTTTCCGAGGTTTAGATCATCATGAAAAAAACATTATTATCAGTTGCACTTGTAAGTGCCCTTCTTGTTGCTTGTAGCAAAAACGAAAATAAAGCCGATACAACAACACAAGCCTCTGCTCCAGCTCAAACCACTGAAGCGAATAACAATGCAGTAGATACTGCTCATACAGCTGAAAACTCACTAGATTGGAATGGCACATATAAAGGCACTCTTCCATGTGCAGACTGTGAAGGCATCAAAACTGATTTAGAGTTAAAAGATGATAAAACTTATGAATTGACTGAAACTTATCTTGGCAAAGGTGATAAGAAACCATTTGAAACCCATGGTACATTTACTTTTGACAAAGATAATACTTCAGTCATTACGTTAGATGATAAAGGACAAAACCGTAAATTCTTTATTGGTGAAAATACGGCAACTGCTTTAGATATGGAAGGTAAGAAAATTGAAGGCTCTTTAGCTGAGCATTATGTATTGAAAAAATAATTATTTTTTCATAATAAAAAAACCCGCTCATGTGAGCGGGTTTTCTTTTGAAATCAATTCTTAGTGAGCTGCGAATTGGTTCATTGTATTTTTAGCATCATCATGTGCTTTAAGTGCGTTGTCACCAGAGAAGATTTCTTTGTGATCATCACCGATGTCAGAACCCGCCATTGCTTGGTGTTTCACACAAGCGATACCACCGCGGATTTCTTTACGTTGTACGCCAGCAACATAAGCCAACATACCTTCAGAACCGAAGTAACCTTGTGCAAGCTCATGTGTAGAAAGAGCAGCAGTATGGTAAGTAGGAAGTGTGATCAAGTGATGGAACACACCCGCTTCACGAGAAGCATCTGCTTGGAATGTACGGATCTTAGCGTCTGCATCAGCAGCTAATTCAGTAGCATCGTACTCAGCGCTCATTAATTTAGCACGGTCGTAAGCAGAAACATCTTTACCTTCAGCAACCCAACGATCGTAAGCTTGTTGACGGAAGTTTAAAGTCCAGTTGAATGATGGGCTGTTGTTATAAACAAGCTTAGCATTTGGAACAACTTCTTTAACACGGTTAACCATGTGAGCAATCTCTTCTACGTTTGGAGTCGCAGTTTCGATCCAAAGAAGGTCAGCACCGTTTTGAAGGCTAGATACACAGTCAAGTACAACACGATCAATTTGAGTGTCAGCACGGAACTGGTATAAACCAGAAGCTAAACGCTTAGGACGGTGTAATTTACCATTACGTTTGATCAAGATTTCATCTTCTTGAGCATCAGCAATGTCAATTTCAACAGTGTCTAAGAAACCGATGTATTGAGAAGCAATGTCACCTGGCTCTTTAACCACTGGGATTTTTTGAGTCAAGTCAGCGCCTTCAGAGTCAGTACGTGCAACGATGATACCGTCATCAAGACCCATTTCTAAGAATGCATAACGTAATGCATGGATTTTAGAGATGAAATCTTCATGTGGAACAGTTACTTTACCAGCTTGGTGACCACATTGTTTCGCATCAGATACTTGGTTTTCGATTTGAAGCGCACAAGCACCAGCTTCAATCATCTTACGAGCAAGTAAGTAAGTCGCTTCTTCGTTACCAAAACCAGCATCGATGTCCGCAATAATTGGTACGATGTGAGTTTGGAAACCATCGATTTGAGCAGTGATTTCAGCAGCTTTAGCAGTATCACCCGCTTCGTTTGCTTTTTTAAGCGCACGGAATAAATCGTTTAATTCTTTTGCATCAGCTTGACGTAAGAAAGTGTAGATTTCTTCGATCAATGCAGGTACTGAAGTTTTTTCGTGCATAGATTGGTCAGGAAGTGGACCAAACTCAGAACGAAGAGCAGCAACCATCCAACCAGAAAGGTAGATATAGCGACGTTCAGTAGTACCGAAGTATTTTTTGTTCGCAATCATTTTTTGTTGTGCGATAAAACCGTGCCAGCAACCTAATGATTGAGTGTATTTGCTAGAGTCAGCATCATAAGCAGCCATATCACGACGCATAATCGCAGCTGTATATTTAGCAATGTCTAAACCAGTTTTGAATTGGTTTTGCATTTGCATACGTGCAGCATCTTCTGGGCTAATATCGCGCCAAGTGCTACCGAATTTTGCTTTTAGTTCGCGGATTGCATCAATCGCTGTTTGATATGTAGTCATGATATTGTCCTGTATTCATTTTAGGATTTCATCGATTAAAGCCTAGAGTCATGTACTTAAATTTCTTATGACACCAGCTGCTTCTTCATGAACACAGCTTAGACTTAGCCAATCAATTAATCCAATATCCTTTATTAATCTTCAGTATTTATTTAAAAAATGTACTGATAAATCGATATTATAGATAAAACCAAAAACCTTAACACTTTGTTTATAAAAATAAAATTATTCTAAAGGAGTATAGAATTTTATTCTAAAAACTTAGTAAGTCTTATTTTTATACAATTTCTGAAGTTTTT
>NZ_JRVL01000091.1:0-2902 GCF_054823985.1 Acinetobacter sp. GN11
ACTTTCTGTATATGAAGCGAAAAGTTCAGCTACGAGTTTCTCAGCTTTTTGAAAAGCATTTTCTAATGATTTTAGATGTCGTTCATCTCCAAGCTCTTGATATTCTGAAGCAATTTCATAAATTTTCTCTACGCCTAAATATTTGCTGAGCGTGCGAAGGTGAGGTGCAAGGTGATTCATGTGATGGCGGATGCCATCTTTCTCAAAACCAAACTCTCCACTAGAGGTGATAATGATTAAAATTTTTCCAGATAGAAGAGGTTGTAAAGGAAATTCTCCTCTAGCCAGATCAAAATCAAATGTTTTATTAATCCTAATAATTTGGTCAAACCATGCTTTAAGTTGAGCAGGCATACCATAATTGTACATAGGTGAAGAAATTAAAATGATATCTGAACTCGAAACTTCCGCGATTAACTGATCCGATATAGATAAAACATTACATTGAGCTTGAGTTCTTTTATTTTCAGGTGTGAATACAGCATCAATCCAGTCTTGAGTAATAAATGGTGGCGGATTCATTCCTACATCACGATAAATATATTCATCTATAGGCAGTTGCTTTTTCCATGAGCTGACCAATCGGCTGGCAATATTTTTAGAAATCGAATTATGGTTTGGATTAGGATTAATCGCAGCTCTTACACTAGCATCTATATGTAATATGTTACTCATCATAAATTCCAAAAAAAGTTAAGGTTTAATTTATTTTGAGTTTTAAAAGATAAGTAGACAAACGAGAAAATTACATTTATAGATGAGTTTAGATCACCTATAAATATAACTTTGGAGAAAGCATGCAAGTCTCTTTGCAAGCACTTAAGGCATTTGAATCAGCCGCTCGATTGGGGAGTTTTAAATTGGCTGCTGAAGAACTTTCGCTAACACCGACTGCGATTTCACATCATATTACTAATCTAGAAAGCAGATTAAATGTTGATTTGTTTCATCGACAAGTAAGGAAAATAACGCTTACAACTACCGGAGAGAGACTTGCTGGGGCAATTTCTGAAGGGTTTCGTAAAATTGAAGATGCATTAGATGAAATAACAGTAAATGGAAATGTAGTGAGAGTGGCTAGTACGTCTTCACTAGCTGCAATGCTGTTAATTCCTTCTATAAATGAATTTTATCAATTGCACCCCGATATCTCAGTTGAATTCTCTACAGGTGAAGCTTTAGAAAGTCACTTATATACATTGCCTATTCGATATGGTGATGTATCTTCAGTACCTTCTAAAGATATCCTTAAATATGAGTCTTTTAATGTATTTGGTGCATCTAAACTTGCTCTGACTAAAGATATGAGTGAGCCAATAACGTTATTCACCACAGAATGGAAAAATAAAGCATTACCAAGTCCACCATTAGAGACATGGCTTGAGGTGAATGGATGGGACCAAAAGAGGGTAATAATTAAGAAATTTGATCAGGAAATTTTTGGCATACATGAGGCTTTATCTGCCAATGGATTAGTATTTTGTTCCGCTATACTTACCCGTAGGTTCGTTAAGGCGAATCTTTTACAGGAGTTTAAAACGAAACCTATTCAATCAGAGCTGTGTTACTACATTCCAAATAAGGAAGATTTTAAAAATAGAAATGCTAGAAAATTTATTGAATGGGTAGAAAAGTTATTTAATCAATAAGCTTCTATTTTTGATTGGTTTTAACTACACAACACTAAAACTTATATAGCCTTTTTATGATATAAACTTAGATAAATTAATAATTAGAGAGATAAATATGCTTAACAACTTTAATGCTGAACAAGCTCGTCAAAATGCTAAAAACTTTAAAATAAATCAAGATGTCATATTGGAAAAAATTTTAACTGGTACTGAGTCTGAATCTAAGGAAGGGAAGCGAAAAGCAACTTTCTGGTTTCCTATTGATGCTATAAGTCCTGATCATCTGACACTGGTTGAAGAAGAGCTTAAAAACAGAGGGTTTAATGTCTCAACTGATATTGAGCACTCGGGTACTACTATAACGCTAGAAATAAGCTTCTAATTATTGATACGTTTTAACCAAACCGCCCTTAAAACAAGGGTGGTTTTTTATTGCATGATTTTTTCGTAATTCAGAGGAAATCAATATAAATTTATTTACAATTAAACTTATATTAATCAGGATATTATTTGACATGTTCTATCATCTTCTGTAGCTTTACTTTTTGAGTGGAATATGGATATGAACTTCCAAACAATACTTTTATCTTTCAAAAATCAATCTACTGGTACAGATGCATTTAAAGACTTAAAAAATGCTTGTGAACAGTCTCTTAAAGAATCTCAAAATACAAAAGAAAAAGCAGCCGTCTATTTAATCTATGGTTTTGCACGTAGCTACGTGATTTTATATGAAGATGAAGCAGTAACCTCTGAATTTGCCCACACCTCTAAGACTATGCTTATAGGCTATATGGAATGCCTTAATGAAGCTCTGTTAAGCCAAGATGATAGCGCTATTTTGAATGCCTTAAATCAAGTAAGCGATGACTATATAAAAAGCTCTCGAGTTTTCTAAACACCATTCATTCGTTTTTGATAAAAATACTTCTTTAGCCCGAGCTAAAGAAGTATTCAAAGTTTGTTTTAGTGAGACTTTTTCTTACCGCCACCATCTTGTTTATTGACAGTGGACCAAGCAATTCGTTCAGCTTCTTCTTGAGAATGACCTCTATCTACTTCGCTCTCAACAATATGTTTAGCCTGACGTTTTTGCTTTGTGGTGTAAGCTGTTTTATCACCGCGAGGCATAAGTTCATCCTCCATATCTATGATTTAGAACTTTATTATTAAAACATATTGAGAATTTAAACCAGTTAAGTAATGTCTGCCAATGTGTAGAAGTGGTTAGAAGTTTGATTTAAATGTGAATTTAAAAAAGATAATATGTA
>NZ_JRVL01000092.1:0-13402 GCF_054823985.1 Acinetobacter sp. GN11
TGAACAAATTACTAGATTAAAAAAATTAAATTCTAAAGATAATTTTCATGGATTTATTTCAATATTTCTGGATTTTGCATGGATTATTTTTGCTATTTATCTTTCATATATTTCTCCATTTCTCTATCCTTTAACAATTCTTATTATTGGCTCCAGACAGCGAGCTCTCGCAAGTTTACTTCATGAAGCAGCTCATACCACTCTTTTTAAATCGCGGATTTTAAATATAAGTATTGGCAGGATATTTTGTGGATGGACAATATTACAATCTTACGGAACATATCGCAGTACTCATGCATTAAATCATCATCCCCGAATTGGTGATAATTCTATAGACCCAGATTTAGTGTATATGTTGGAGCAAGGCGTTTATGAAACACAAAGCCGTAGCAATTTTCTTAAAAAATTTTTTATAAAGCCTTTATTAGGTTCAATTATTCCTTACTATATACGATATTTAATTAAAGATCGTTTTATCACAGCTTTTAAAAGTGATAAGGAACGTCCAGAAGCAACTATGATAATAATATTTCATCTTTCTATTATTGTGATTGCTTTTACTACAGGATGGCTTAAAGAACTAATTCTTTTTTGGTGGATTCCTTTTTTAGTGATACATCCAATTATTGGATGGTTTAGCGAGTTATCCGAACACTATCCAATGATGGAAGTAACCAATTCTCCAAAATTTTATTCACGTAATAGATATGCAGGATGGACAGAAAGATTTTTCATTGGTATGCACGCTGATTATTTACATCTAACTCACCATCTTTATCCGGCCATTCCACATTGGAACTTAAAAAAAGCGACAGAAATATTACGTGAAGATCCAGCTTTTCGAGATTGGGATGATTACTGGGGTGGAATTTTTTCATCTTGTGCCTCTAATCGTACTAGCCTTTTAAAGTACATCCTAAACAACAGAAGATTTTCTTCACCTAAGCAAAATGGTCTTGAATATGCTCAATAAGTTAAATAGAGCTGAATTTTTTGCGTTAATTGCTGCGATATTAAATGGTTCAATTGGTATTTTTACACGATTTGGTTTTAATAATGGGCTAACACCAAATACTTTAGCATTTTGGAAATGTTTTGGAGCCTTTTCATTAATACTTATATATTGTTTATCAAATAGACAACTGCGTAAACAAACTTTAGAGTTAAAAAACTCCTTTTTTAAGTTTGCAATATTAGGTTTTCTTGGAATTTTTTGTCTCTATTTTTTTGAAACCCAGGCATTTCATAAAGCTTCTATCCCATTAGTTTCATTTCTTACTTATGCTGCTGGAGGAATAACTATACTCATGGCAGCAGTACTACTAAAGGAAAGAATAAATATATACAAGATTTTAGCATTTTTGTTTATTCTATTTGGTGTGTATATAATTTTTTTATTTGAGAAAGATATTACAGGAAGTAGTTTAGGGATTGTTTTTGCTCTTCTTGGCGGTTTAGGTTACGCTCTATTTATTTTCATGGCCAAATTTTTTAAAATCGGAAGTGGACTTCCGCAACTTGTTTGGCTTTTTGGATTTGGCAGTATATATTTAATATTTCCTCTTTTATATGAAGGATTTAAATATCCTACTGGTACTTCAATTATTTTTGTTATAGCTCTCATATTACTCCCAACTATTGGAGGATTTTATTTTACTACAAAGGCAGTTAAAGATGGAGAAGCAAGTAAAGTACAAATAATTGAAACAAGTGACCCTCTTTTTTCAACACTTTTTGCCTTCATTATTTTTGGTGATTCTCTGGGATTGACTGGTTATATAGGTGCTATGATGATTATATTTGGGCTAATTTTTTCAATGAAAAACCCAAAACTCCAAGTTAATTATAATACTTAAAGCAAAATCATTATTTCGGCACAGTGGAAATTTTAATTCATCTATAAAATAAAAAAGCCCGAAAACTTTCGGGCTTTTCATTAAAACATACCGTTTTCATTGATGAGTGGATCGGGCTGTATTTGCCCAATGTCCCAAAACTCAGCAATTTTCCCATTTTCGAAACGACAAATGTGAACCACTGCCAAGGTTGTTAACCCGTTCATTTGCATTTCAATTTTAGAATGCACAGCGACCAAATCACCATCTTCAATGACATGTTGAACTTCAAAGACTTTGTTTGGCGTTTCAGCCGCGCTTTCACGCATTCCTTCCTTTAAAGAAGTCGCATCACCCGCATAATAAGGGTTGTGATGCTTGAAATTCGGAGCAGTATAATTGCTGTAGGCTTCATCGACTTCGCCAGCTGCGGCAAGCTCTAAAAACCTTACTGCAATTTGTTTTTGAGATAAGTTCATGATTATCTCCAGCTCTTTATTTTAGACCTTACTGTAACAGGTCATCTTCTTCGTCATCTTCATCAAAGACATAGGCCATACAGCCCCATCCATCATATTCGCCCTGAAATTTTTCAGCGATGCTGGTAAACCATTGTTCCAAATCAACAATATCTGAATACTCTGGTTCCATATTGACAAAGACCGTAATCACCCATTCATTTGGCTCAACAGAGTCATCTTGGAAAAGTGAAACTTTTTGTTCTTGGTAAAGCAAATAGAGCGAACATTGCTCTGCATTTTTTTGATCTTGAAAAGCAATAGAAAATTCAATTTCATGCAAATCGGTTAAATCATCCCCATCTTCAGCCATTTGCCAAAGTACATTGCCGTTATCATCATCTGGAAATTGTTCGTAGTCGCGAGTCATAAAATGATCCTTGTTGTTGTCGCCATATTAATATTATTCGACATCAAGAATACCCGACTTTTATTGCAATTTGGGTATATATTGCGTTCCCAATTGCACCAAATTGAATTTTTAATTGTATATAAATTTTAAAAAGGTATTTGCGATTCAATGACCACATCTGTGCCTTTCAATGGATGCTGAAAAGCCAAATATGCAGCATGTAAAGCCATTCGGTTTAAATGAAAACGTTTCGGTTCAGGGTGATACAACTTGTCACCCATAATCGGATGACCAATATGCATCATGTGCACACGTAGCTGATGCGAACGCCCTGTTACTGGCTCGAGTAAGACACGACTTTGATCTGTTTGAGCGTCATAAACCAAAGGCTGAAACAAGGTTTTAGCGTGTTTGCCTAGTTCAAAATGTACAATTTGTCTTGGGCGATTTTCCCAGTCGGTAATGAGTGGAACTTCAACACTACCCTCTTCTGCGACTTGGCCTTGCACCAAAGCAATATAATGTTTTTTGACTGTTCTGGCCTGAAACATTTTACTTACCGCAACTTCTGCATCGCGATGCTTGGCAAACATGAGTAGGCCCGACGTCGCCATATCTAAACGATGCGTGACCTTAGCCAAAGGGAATTTTTTTAGCACCCGTAAATAAGCGCTGTCATGATGCTCAGGTAAACGCCCCATTACCGACAATAACCCCGCAGGTTTATCAACCACAATCAAATCGTCATCTTCAAATAGAATTGAAAGCGGATCTTGTGGTGGAGTGTAAACAAAGTTGTCGTTTAAAGGCATGGTCGTAGAAACAGCAATGGAGCATGGCGGCAGATCATAAAGAAATTTCAGACCTACCGCAAAATAATCTATAACGCTTTATTCATGTTCCACGTGAAACTCGGGTTTATTTTTTACCGTTTTTATTCATTTCAGATAAAAGATCGAGCTGAATTTCTTGAATATGTGCAAGTCTTTCCCATTGATGCGATAAAAGATGATCCATTTTTTCATGGAGATGTCGAATCTCAAGTTCCGCTTTTAAATTAATCTGATAGTCATGTTGAGAACGTAAGCGATCTTTTGCCTCTTGACGATTTTGACTCATCATAATGACAGGTGCCTGAATTGCAGCTAAGCACGACAAAACCAGATTAAGCAAAATAAAAGGATAAGGATCGACTGGACGTACTACCATCACTACGGTATTAAAAAGGATCCAAACCACTAAAAATAACCCAAAAAAAGTTAGAAAGACCCAGCTTCCACCAAATGAAGCTATTTTATCTGCCAGTTTTTCACCCAAAGTCCAATTTTGATCGAACTCTGTCTCTGTATTACGAGTAATCAGTTCATGCCGTTGCATACTGCCAATCACTTCATTCTCCAAAGTTGTTAACTCACCCTTTTCTGAACGCAATAGTGATTGCACATATTTAATGCGGTAGTCCGCCAAATCAGCGCGACAAATAAAGCTTGAAAAAGACCACTCCGGATAATCTTTCAAGATTTCTTCACCAATTACATCTCGAATGACTTCACCAGAGACCAGATCTTTTAAGGGAAAATTCTTTCTACAAACGGCGCATTGGCGACAATGGTTTTTATTTTCCATATTATTCAGCTCGTTATTATGATAATAAGATTAGTATATAAACGATTTTTGCTGATTGCATCGTAAATAAAAATAGTACTCTAACCTAATATCTGTAAAGTCGCTGGCACTATTTTTCGATGGGCAGGAATTACAGGCACCATGTAAAGACGCCCAAGTAAGTTTTTAATATGTACCACTGTGGTCACTGTAAGCACTTGAGTATCTTCATTCTTATAAATAGATAAAGTCACATTCAAATGCTTATCATCATCTCCAATGACTAACTCATTTTCGGTACGTTGTAGCAAGGTAAAAATTCCAATTCGGTCGCCAGCTACATATTCATTTTCTTTTTTATTCGAATCAATTTGCTTAAAACTTCCTAAATCTTTAAGTCCAATCTTTGAAGTAATTTTATTACGCACATTCATGCTCCACTCTATCCAATGCGGAGTATGTTGGAACAATTTAATGAGCTGCCCAAATACATTCAAGTCGGGTTGACCAAGCACAATACTCCACGAGTCGTGGAAGTAAGCATTGTTCAATTGAGATGAGATTTGGCTGTCATGTGGCAAGGCAGAAAGATAAGGCTTATTCATGAATTATATTCTTGTAAAGTATCTTTTTTATTATAGAGAATTTTTTAGGGTGTCAAGGGAAACCATCTATGGTTTACTTCAACAATCATAACTTTGTAAGTTAGAACCTTATGCCTATAAACTTTTGATCTATAGCGTCCTAAGCCGAATCGAGACCTTTTGGGTGAGTACACACTAACGTTATACGTTTTGGTGCATGCTACTCTTTTCGATCCCTATCACACCCTTGAGATATAGTTTAGCCAGCACCCTGCGGGATTGTTTTTCTAAGAACAGCTAATTTTAAATATTTTTGGGAATTTTTACGCGATAATTTAAATTAAAAAGAATATATTTCCATTTCACAATAATTAGTTAAATTTAAATTCCACTTTATTTGTTTTTTACGGTTTATTTTACCAAATCATTAGTTATTTTGAGTGACAGTACATCAGACTATAAAAGTAAATCACCCTTCACTTTTTAACCATGAAGGGCAAAATCTTTTATGAAGAAATGAAACCATGTTTCCGGGCATGGTAAACGGTACATAACGCGATCAGGGCAAAAACCAGCATAAACCATGGAAAAGACGCTGCGCCAAGACTTTCAAGTAATCCCCCGCCAACCATTCCACCAAATGCGATAGCAAGGTTAAACATAGTGACCAGCATAGACTGCGCTACATCTGCTTCATGACCCGCAGTATTTGCCAGAGCTGTTTGTAATAGTGTTGGAGCCCCACCAAAAGTTACTCCCCATAACACTACACCCGCCAGTACGACAAAACTTGAAGAACTATAAAAACCTAAGAGCGCTGTTGCCATTGCAAATACAAATAAGCTTAAAAGCGTTATTTTTCTTAATGATCGATCGATAAACATACCTGTAATGAGAATGCCTACAATTGAAGAAATACCAAATACAAAAAGTATCGTCTCGACTTTGTATGCCTGCCCTGTTGAAACTAAGAAAGGCGAAATATAAGTATAAAGAATGCTATGGGCTAATATCCAAAGGAATACAACTGCTAAAACAGCTCTAATGCCGGGCATTAAAAGAACTTTTAAAATGGGCAACCTTTTTTGTGCTGACTGTCCCGCAAAATCAGGAATACTAAAACGAATCCAGACAAATAAAATCAATGCCAGTAAAGACATTATCCAAAATACGCCACGCCACTCAAACAGCGTTCCCAACCACGCACCTAAAGGAACACCAATCGATAAAGCAATTGGCTGCCCAACCCCAGCAATTGCTAAAGCTCGACCTTGATAAGATGCTGGGACCATGCGCCTTACATAACCCGCTAAAAGCCCCCATATAACGCCCGCCGCCATACCTGCAATGAAACGAGCAATCAAAGTCAAAATATAATCATTTGATAAGGCAGTAATCGCATTAAATAAAAGTAACCCTGCAATCGCACTGAGTAACAAAGGTCTCCGATTCCAACTACGGGTAAAACTAATAAGAGGTATTGCCGCTAAAACCGAACCTAAGGCATACACTGCTATAAGCTGCCCTGCGTATGCCTCTGAAATATTTAGCCCTTGACTGATTTGGGGCAAAAGCCCTGCTGGCATGGTTTCTGTCATAATGGTTAGAAAACCTGCAACAGTAAAAGCCAACAGTTTCCAAATCGGTAATTGAGCAGAGAACTCTTCACTTAACTGATGAGATGTTTCATCACTCTTAATATTCATAAAGCTTTACTCTCAAATTCTTTTTTAACGTACTTACCATGCTCTGCATAGCTATACGCTTGTTTTACAACGTTAGGATAGGAAGACATTTGTTCTCCATGTGTACTAAAAATTATTATGGAACGATCATTCCAATTTAAATTAAATAAAAACCTTAACTATTCAGCTCAACAATAGTTAAGGTTTAAATGAATTTTATAAAACGTTTAAAGCAATCTCGACCACATCCATTAAGCATTGCTTTCTTTGTTCAAGCGGGCTGCCTTTGCCTAAAACACGCAAACCTTGCATAGTATTTAGAAAGAAACTTGCTAACGCACGTGGGTTTTGGGTAGAAGCAATTTCACCAGATTGTTGAGCTTTAATTAATAAACTCTCTAAAGCATGCTGTAGTTTCTGTAGGTTACTTACAACAAATTGAGTGACATCTTCATCATGACCAGACAACTCTAAACAAGCATTTGCGACTAGACAGCCTTTGTGTTCTGCATCATTTAGCTCATCTTCAACTGCATTAATCAGTAATTGCCGAATCAGTGCTTTTGGCGAGCCTGAACCAGACAACAACTTCACATTATTAAGTGTAGTTAAAAGTTCATAACGTTGTAATGCTTTTTGATAAAGCCCTTGCTTACTTTCAAAAGTACTGTAAAGGCTACTTCTAGATAATCCTGTACCTTCAACTAAGTCTTGAACTGAAGTCGCTGCATATCCATGACGCCAAAAAACATGCATGGCTGCATCAGCAATTTCATCAGTTTCAAATTCTTTTGTTCGCATAAGTAGCCTTAACAGGAACGATCGTTCCAATTAATTTATGATATGAAGATAAATAAGTCAAATTAAAAGTTATTTTATCAATCGTTGTCCCATCTGGATCATTCAAACCAAACTTACTCATTACTGCTTTTAAGATTTTTTGTTTTGCTCTTTCAGTATTATTTTTTATAGATAACTTTTTCGCTTGAATACATTATAAAAACATATTATAAACTATTTCTAACCAAATAATTGGTTTTTGGAACTTTATAATGAACAACAATATTATAATCTTTGGTTATGGAACAGGTATTTCTAAAGCCGTAGCACATAAATTTGGTAAAGAAGGCTATAAAATCGGGTTAGTGGCACGAAATGCCGAAAAACTCGAAAAGGCCATTTTAGAACTTAAAACACATGGTATTGAAGCTTACGCTTTTACATGTGATTTAGCCGTTCTTGAAAATATACCAAATCTTATTAAACGTATTAAAGATCAATTAGGAGAGATTAAAAATATTCATTGGAATGCTTTCCATGATATTGAAGGCAACATATTAGAAACCCCTCCAGTGGAGCTCACCAAAAGCTTTCATATTCGCGTTTCGAGCTATATTGCTACGGTACAGGCTTGCCTACGTGATTTAGAAAAAAATCATGGCAGCATTTTGTCGACAAATGGAATTTTCGCGTTCGATGCGGTCGGAATAGATTTAGTTGCCAAAGAATATTCATCATTAGCAATTACTGCTGCCGCCCAATATAAAACCACCAACTTACTTGCTCATAGTCTCGCTGACTCAAATGTTTACGTGAGCCAAGTGATTGTGAATGGTTTTGTTGATGGGGCATCAGGCGCTCAAGATAAAACGTACACAGTACATCCCGAAACCATTGCAGAGCAGTTCTGGTACTTACATCAACGTAAACAAGAAACTGTTTCTCTTTGTGGAGAAGCAATTCAAGCTGCATAAAATTATTTCTTATGACAGAAGAAGCGTAATAAATTACGCTTCTTCTACTTTTTAAATTTATGCTTATATACCGCAAAATTATTTAACTATTTCTCATACTCTGAAGGATCAATTTTGTATTTTTTAAATAAAATAGAGCGTACAGAGTCATTTATACTGTCATCATGTTTAATGATTAAATAAATATCTTTCTTAGTTAAAGGAATAGTTTTTAAAATATCACTTAGCTCTGTGCTTCTAATAGAGCGTACTTCACTTGGTTGTTTAGATATTTCTGGATCTTGTTCTTCAAACTTAAAATCAACACCTTGCAAGTTGAAATAAACCATAACTCTTCTGTTTAAAGAATCACTATCATCATATAAAACTGTCCCCGCTGGAAGAATTGTATATGGTGCATAATTATCGAAATTTGATGCTATCCGCAAAGGTTTTTCTAGAACATGAATTTCGGGTGTTTTTGTACTTTTCCAGAAGGAATAGTTTATTAAGGACTGTATGATGAAAAGTAAAATTAGTACGGTAATTAATAAATTCTTTTTCATACTTATCTCTTATTTAAACCAAATAAAATCATATGGTTAAATATCTTATTCATTTACAATAAATTCATAGGTCTTATCTAACTTTCCATCCCCACTAGCATAAAAACCCGCATATATATGAATCGTAAAAGTTCCCTTATATTTTGGAACTCCAGAAATTTTTAAATTATTATAAGCATCCGCTTCATTTTCATCTATTGGGCTAATAGAGATATTCATATCACTAGGGAAATTAGTTTCAACTTCAAAAGAATATGGTATCACTCTACCACCTGATATGTTCAATTGCTGATTATATGCTTTTCCTACATAGGCTACGGGAAGACTATCAGGCTCAATTGTATATTCGTGATTACAACCTGAAAATAAAATCGATAAAATTATTAAAAAATATTTATACATCCATATTATTCTACAATAATTAATTTATATTTTTTATTCAGTTCATCACTACCACCGCCATAAAAACCTGTTGAAATATTTATTGTATATTCACCTTTATATTTGGGAATACCTTTAATTGAGAAATCATTAAAACCGCTAGTATCATTGTTCGGTTGAATTTTCAATCCTAAATCATCAGGCATATTAGTTTCTATTTCAAAGTACTTATCCACTACTTTTCCGCCCGTAATTTTTATATTCTGGGAATATACTTCATTGACATGAGCTAAAGCGAGTTCCTTTGGTTGTACATCATAGTTGCTACAACCATTAAGAATCATTGCCAATAAAATATATCGAAACATGTCTTTTTATTCTTTAACTACAAATTCATAGGTTTTATTTAGCTTGTCATCGCCTCGCCCATAGAAATATGCATTAATTACAATTTCATATTTCCCTTTATATTTTGGAATTCCATCAATTTTTATATGATTGTATCCATCTATATCATCTACGGGAGTAATTTTAATCTCCTGATTCTCTGGGATATTAGAAGTTAATTCAAAATGTTGTTCAGAAACTTTACCTCCTGTAATTTCAATAAACTGTGTATATGACTTTCCAACATGGGCATCAGGTAACTTATTGGGAGAAATATCATACTTATGACCACATCCAGTTAACATAAAAAAACTTAGAATTATTGAAAATTTATAAAGCTTCATTAAAAACTCTCTCTTTTAACAACTATTGCAAAAAAAATATTCTTGCAGAAATTAGTGTAAGAAATATTCTTCCCTAATCTTTGCCTATTTTCTCCCCATGAAAACAGTTTCAATGATACTAAAGTTTGGTCAGGGTCTAATTCCTTTGTAATAGGATTCCCATTAGCTTCTCTTAGCTTGTCTGTCCAAACTACCCAATGATCAGGTAAGTTCCGTGTTCCCGAACTAAAACCATTACTCAATATGCTTGCAGATATTAAAGTAACTACATAAAACCCAGACTCTATATATTTATTAAGCTGATCAACTAAACTAGGAGAAAATCCAGTTATAGAGAAGGAAAATGTTTCCACTCCTTTAAAACCGCTTTTCTTAAACCAATTAGTTACCTCTGTCCATAAAGTTATACCCGGAACTTCTTGGCTAGGGTCTTTTAAATGTAATGCAATATTTTCTGACTCTCTTAAACTAGCTAATGTGATCCAATCAATTGGAGGGATTTTAGGAGAATCTTTGATATAGAAATTTTTTACACGCACACATCCATCTTTAGCAGGCTTTATTTCTAATTCACCTATTCTAGTCACTCCTGTTTCCCACAATTGTTTAACTGCAAGCTTATAATTATTAGGACTGAGATTAATAAGACAAAAGAAGTAGACTGCCGGACCACATAACGAAGCCAAGTCCTGATTTGGTAGAGGTTCGTTCAAACGAGCTTGTAAACCAGCTTCAATTTTTATTTTTGAAAATGGATCTTTCGCCTCCCCAGGTCTACACCCTTGATCTATACATTGAAAAACTCTATCTCTGCTCAAATTTAGCTGGAATGTATTTTTAGACTTAACCTCTTTAACAACCTTAGTTATGTAAGTTGCTTCGTTATATTTTACTTTAGGTATCTTAGTATTTTGGCTAAAATTTGCTGAAGGATAAGATTCGACCTTATCTGGCACAATATAATTATTTAATACTAAAGATTCTTTTCCACTGATACTTAATCGATATAAGTCAAAAATAATTACACAGTCTCTTATATTTTCAATACCTAATTTACTACCATCTATTTCAGCCGATCTTGTTTGATAAAGGCTCTTTCCAACTTTTTTGAATTCATTACTTGTAAAAAGTATAGAAGTTTCTGCTTTATTTTTTACGGTATTGTAAACGTACAACCTATACTTTAATAAGCTAGGTTTTACATTTGTTTCCAAAACAACATACGGATAATACTTTGCCATTATTATTTTACTCTATATCAATTTTTTCATCTTTAAATAAATGAAGCGATATCTCTTCTGGTTGGTAGGATTTAAATAGATCTGTATATCCCTTATCATCCGTACGGCCTTCTACAATATCTCCATTAGGTAAGAAAGCGACATAGTTATGATTAGCAAAGTTATTACCATCTTTATCTTGCAAAAAATATCTCAAGTTATATTTATTAATTTCTCCTAATACAGGCAACGCAGGAACATTAGCATTCACACTCCCGCCCCCCATAAACAAATGCTGCCCCGCCTTCACTTCAAACTTGCCGCTTGTAGTCATAAAAATGCCTGAACCAGTAATTTTGACTTGAGAGCCGCCTGCGGTGAGTACAATTTCTTTGGCTGCTGTGGCCTCAATTTTGTCTTCGGTCGAAATCACCTGAACAGCTTTACGGGCAATTAAATCTGCTCCATCACCTTGTGCTTGTATCTCAACTTTGCCTTTACCAGCATATAGTCTTGCGCCTTCTTGGGCTGCAAAAAGGCTGATCTTGTTTTGGGCGTGTGCAATCAGATTCTTTTGAGTAGACAGGTTAATGCTGTCTCCAGCAGTTTGGTTTAGCTGCCCATCTGCGCTTAAGTGAATGTCTTCATTACTGCTCAGCGCGATGCTATTTGGACTCGCCAGCAGCATAATTGCATCTTTGAAAGTTTTGGCTTTTGCGTTGTCTTGTTGCTCGAGTTTTTCAATAAAGGATTTTAAGTTTTCTAAATTTTCTAACGGGTCAGTTTGCTGGTTTTTAGCAACCTCACTGAGCGCCTTGGCATTGTTGAGGCCACCTTCGATTTGTTTTTTGGCTTCATTTGCATCAAGGTGTACGCCTTGAGCTTGGTCCTGTTTGTGGGTACTAAGGAGTAAACCACTGCCCGCTCGCACCGCACCCCATTGGTCAGTTCGTAGCTCGAAACCTTCTCCACGGCCTTCGCTCTCTGCCTTGTCTTTTGGATGGCTTAAGTTACCCAAGTTGAGCTGGCTTGCCGCATGGCTGCTTTGTAGCTGAGCACTGATTTGTCCCGTGGTGTCATCAAAACGTAGTTGGTTAAAGCCCTTACCATCAACTTCTTCTGAGCGAATGCCGCTCAGTTTTTTGGTGTCAGGTAGCTGGCCTTTCTGGTCAAACTGGGTCGGGTGACGTTCGGCTTCGTGAATTCGACCCACCACAAATGGACGGTCAATGTTACCGTCAAAGAAATCGATCACAACGATTTCACCAACACGTGGCAAGAAGCGTGCACCATAACCTGCGCCCGCCCAAGGTGTGAGTACGTCGACCCAAGCCGAGTCGGTGTCATTTTCATTACTTCCTGCTCCACCATCATGACTATGGTCATCAGCTCGGGTAAACAGGAAGCGGACTTTAATGCGCCCCCACTGGTCAACATGAATGCTTTCACCCTCTAATCCCACCACTCTAGCGCGCTGTGGGTAAGCTGCTGGTCGGTGTTCTAGCGGGCTATATTCAGGGACAGCTTTAATGTTGCGTCGAACGACATTCAGCTCAGCAAAGTGGCGCTGCTCAGGATTTTGGCTGTCGAGTTGGGTGGCCTTGAGTTTGTCTTTTGGCAACAGACGCTCAAGTTGCTGTTGTAATTCTTTCGGTAAATTATTCTGGTTACAGTAGTGCTTGCTTAAGATTAAAAACTCTTTATCAGCACTGTCATGCTGGTCGAGTTCTGGGTGATCATTCAGTTCAAACCAGTAACCCACCTGTGCATCACGGACGTTACCTGAAACGGTAAATTGTTTCGAACTCAGATGATGATAAGCATTAATGTGCTGGTTAAGCTGTTCAATCTGGTTATTGCCTGAAGCAGTGGCTTGGTCTTCACCGTTTAAGTCTTGCATCCAAGCGGGGCTAACATGCCATGCATCTTCAAGGTTTAGGCTCGCATTGTCATAGTGTTCACTGTGCTTTTGTGTGCCTTGTACGCTGCCACTACCTTCTTCTTGTTGCAGCGCATCAGCTTGCCAGCGTTGCACATGAACCGAAGTCGGTTGTAATCGGCGCTCTGCCTTGACTTGGGTAATGGTATCAAACTGTTCTGTCGCACTGCTGCGTTGATAGCGTAGGCTACGACGTTCAAGCGCCTGATAGTTTTGGTTATCATCAATTAAACGTAACACTTGTGGCTGAATA
>NZ_JRVL01000093.1:0-19216 GCF_054823985.1 Acinetobacter sp. GN11
CAGAATTTCGCTAATATCCCGCACGCTTTTGTTCATAAACACGCGGCTATTGCGGCGTTTATGCCAGAGTGCAGTTGGGTCTTTTAAGGTGAGGTTATAAATAGTGAGTGAACCGTCACTTTGCCCTTGGCTCGCTTCAGTAATAATGCCTGTGGTTCTAAAAAACTGGCCCATGTCAGTGACCTGATCGACAGCAACCTGACAGCCAATAAATTGTTTTAATGCGATGTGTGCGTTCGTCGACAGACACAGTAACTCAGCAACGCTACCTTGATTGAGCGTATGTTCGCCTTCAATACGTTGCAAGAAGACTTGAGTGTTTAATGATGGGTTGGAAAATTGCACATGAAGTACACGATTCTGTGCAACCAAACCTAAACTATCTAAAATTTGAAATATTTTATTGGACATCATTATTATAAAACTGAGTCATAATCAGCGCTATTTTATAAAAAACAGACAGAATTGTCTATTTATATAAAATAGCTTATCGTCCATAACTTACATATTTTTTAGTTTATCTAAAAGAAAGACGGGCTACCAAAAAGTCTATAAATGCCCGAGTTTTGGCTGGTAAATTAGAAGTACTAGGATAAAGTAATTGAATATTTTGTAACGGTAACGAGAAATCAGGAAATAACCTAATTAAGTGGTTTTGTTGAATATCTTCATCAACTAACCATGCTGGGCAAATCGCAATACCTAAGGATGAAAGAGCCATTTGATGAATTGCTGTTAGTGAATTTGATTCATACTGACTTCGAATAAAAGGTAATGAATATTGCTCCCCTAAACTATTTTGTAAAATATATTGGGAATCTTGCCAGTTCAATAATGTGTGACCAATCCACGGAACATCTGCCAAATCGGATATATTTTCTACAGAATGGTCTTTTATAAACTGCGGAGTAGCCACAAGATAAATTGGATATTCTCCGATCTTTCGAGTTTTTAGAGATGAGCTTTTTAAATTTCCTAGCCGTATAACAAGATCTAATTTTTCAGTGACTAAATCATCGAGAGATGAATTAAACGAATATTGTAGTCGTAAATGTGGGTAAAGCCTACAAAACTCAGGAAGTAAAGGCAGAATAAAACGTTGACCAAATTCATTGGTTGATGAAAAACGTAAAGTGCCTGTAATGCTTGTGCCTAAATGTTGGCTTCGCTCAAAAGCCTCATCAATCTGAAGTTGGATTTGTTTAAAATCTTGATAAAAATGCTGGCCTATTTCAGTTAATGCAATATTACGGGTGTTTCGAATTAAGAGACTTGTATTTAACTGCTTTTCTAATTGTTTTATATCAATACTGACCATTGATCGGCTCAGTCCCAAAATTTCGGCAGCCTTAGTAAAAGACCCGGAATCGACAACTTGTAAAAAACTGGTAATTTGCTTGAGATTTTTTTGCACAATTCAGCCGATTGTTTGAAATTATTAAACAATGATTTTACTTCGGCTGCATCGACAATAAAAGAGCTGAATCTTACCCTGCCTGCACGGAGGTAGGTATGTCTTATCGATATAAAATAGCAACGGTGTTTTTACTTGGGTTCTTTATTGATTGCATTAACATTTTTATGTCAGCAATTGCTTTACCTAATATTGCATCATCATTTTCAGTCAGCCAATCCATGGTCGCTTGGGTAACCAATGCGTATATTCTCGGCCTCATTTTAATCATGCCCATGAGTTTATGGTTAGCCACCAAACTTGGGAACCAAAAGTTATTGTGTTATTCGATGCTGTTATTCTCGATAAGCATTTGCTTTATTGGATTTAGCGAATCGATTTATAGCTTAATTTTTTGGCGTTTTATTCAAGGTATCGCTGGAGGTTTATTAATTCCAGCCGGCCAAGCTCTCGTATATGCCTTATTTCCCAATCAAGAGCGCCAACGCATTTCTACAATGATTATGGCAATTGCCTTAATTGCGCCCGCATTTTCACCCGCCCTTGGTGGTGTGATTATTGATTCATTGAATTGGCGATGGGTATTCTTATCTAACCTTCCATTTTCTTTACTTGCCTCATTTCTAGCGTGGCTATGGGTTAAAAAAACAGAGAATGTGTCGAGTGAAAGACCAGACATAAAAGGCTTGGTTATTTTTAATATAAGCCTGTTATGTTTGTTACTCTCATTTTCATTCTATGGGGATTATCACAATCTCACGTTGGCTGTAAGCAGTTTTCTAATTTCGGTGGGAATGCTTACTTGTTACATTTACCATGCGAAAAAAATCTCTCATCCTATTCTCAATCTTCAGTTATTAAAAAATAAAAATTTACGCAATGCATTTATTGTCTATTACGCTGTTCCCGGTATTTTTACAGGCGTTAATTTACTCAATATTTTTAATTTACAGGTTAACCTTGGCTTTAACGCAAAACAAACTGGCTCATTCATGTTGCTCTATGCAGCAGGTGCGCTGGTGGCAATGATCAGCGGTGGCCTACTCTATCAACGCTTAGGAAAGAAATATTTACTTATTATTGGCATTACCCTTCATAGCCTTGGTATCTTTTTCTTATTTTTTATTTCAAACACTAGCCCCATAAGCTTTTTAGTATTCGCCTATTTAGTGATGGGTATGGGAGGCGGCTTAAGCGCCAATATTGCCCAAATTAGTTCGTTAATTGACTTTACGGGTCAAGATTTATTACAAGGAAGTGTACTCTGGAACATCAATCGACAAGTTTCATTTAGTGTCGGCACTGTTGTTCTCATTTCGATCTATAACTTAATGTCTGACTCAAGTGATCTGCTTCGCTATCAACATACTTTTTTAATTGCAGCAGTCCTCTGCTTACTCTCACTCATTCCCATTTTAAAGGAGAAAACCTATGTCTAACCAAATGGATCAAGCCATTCAAAGCGTGATTGACCTACACGTTTTGATCGAAAATGTATTTACAGGCCAAAATGCAGAACAGAGTCTTAACCCGCTTTTAGATAGTTTCGATCAAAATTTTAAGATGGTCACGGTTCAAGGCCATAGCATTAGTTTAGCCGAAGTGAATAGTTTATTTAGTCAAAATATTGGAAAAAAGCCTTCTTTAAAAATCGACATTATTAAGAGCACAGCTTTATACGAATTTGAGAATTATTGTTGGGTGCAATATCAGGAACATCAGCAAACGAGTGAAACCGAGACAGTACGTACGTCCACTGCCTGCATTAAAGTAGAAGGCGAAAAATGTTATTGGGTTTATTTACATGAAACTTTAGTTCCCTCATCTTCTTAACTCATCTAGAGCACCTTAAAGATGGCACTTATTTTGCTTAACAATATTACGTTTTATGAAAATCGTAATACTGATCAAAATGGGGAGCTCTCAATATGGGTTATGTTGCAAAGGAATTTACGCGAAAGAACAAGCTGATTCTCAGTATTTGTTCTTTCGTTATTCCAATATGTCTTTGGTGCGCAATCAGTTATTTACCTTTTGTTTGGCATCCTCAAGTACAAATCACGAGTTCGGGAAGTGTTTCTTACTTACAAGTAGGAAGTCGCATTGATAAAAATGTGTTCTATCTCGAAGCACAAAATGCAGTCAATCGAAATTCTGCACCACCACAAGGTATTTTGGTCAATCCGATTTATTTACCCGCTCCTCATGAAGTCGCTCAGGCTTTGGTCACCGCCTTTACCACACCACCAGAACAACCTGATTCACCGTGGTTTCATCAAAGTTTATGGCACAGTATCAAACTGGTATTTTCAGCCTTTTTTATCTCTTCACTTATCGGGATTCCACTGGGTATTTTGTGTGGTTTTTCTAAGCGCATATCACTGTTAACAGAGCCATTTGTCGAGTTTTTCCGTTACTTACCTGCTCCTGCCTTTGGCGCACTTGCAGTGGCAATTTTAGGTATTAATGATGCACCTAAAATTGCAATTATTGTGATTGGTACACTTTTTCAGCAAATTCTCATTATTGCCAATACCACCCGAATGGTAGATCGAAGCTTAATTGAAGCTGGCTATACCCTTGGCACCAATAAGCTCAGAAGTTTATTTCACGTGGTGATCCCTGCCGCCTTACCTGATATTTACCGTGACTTACGTGTATTACTGGGTTGGGCTTGGACCTATTTAATTGTTTCAGAGTTGATTGGTACAACCTCTGGTATTACATGGTTTATTACCCAACAGGCACGCTATCAAAACTTCGACAATGTCTATGCGGCTATTTTGATTATTGGGGTGATTGGGCTGGTATGTGACTGGGTATTAATGAAATTAGGTGAGCGGATGTTCACTTGGCAAGTAGGAGCAAAATAATGAATGATTCAACATTTAACGCGCATGAATACTTTCAAAAAATTTATGAACGCCCTGTTATTTTAGAAGCTAAACAGCTCAGCCAAGTCTTTAAACATGGTCAAACCGAACGCACTGTTTTAAATAAACTCGATTTAAAAATTCACAAAAGAGAATTTATTTGTGTGATTGGCCCTTCTGGCTGCGGCAAATCGACACTGAGCCGTGTCATTGCGGGTTTAGACCCATACCATAGCGGAGAAATTTTAGTAGACGGTGAATGCATTACGGGTCCATGTCCTGAACGCGGCATGGTGTTTCAGGGCTATACCCTTTTCCCTTGGAAAACAGTAAAAGAAAACGTGATGTTTGGCCCGCAAATGCGCGGCGCCAGTCAAATGACAGCCGAGGCTCAAGCCCGTGAATGGATCAATATTATTGGTTTAGAAAAGTATGAAAATCAGTATCCACATCAACTTTCTGGTGGCATGAAACAGCGCGTTGCAATTGCGAGAGCCTTGGTCAATCAACCTAAAATTTTACTGATGGATGAACCTTTTGGTGCGCTCGATCCACACACTCGTCAAAAAATGCAAAAGCACTTAATGGATTTATGGCAGAACATTGATATCACGATTATTTTTGTGACTCATGACATGGATGAAGCTATTTTACTGGCAGACCGAATTGTGGCACTCAAAGCCAATCCGGGTGAAATTAAGGAAATTATCGAAGTTAATTTACCTCGCCCACGCTCACTGGACTTAATGAGTACCCCTGAGTTTAAACAGCTCCGCTCACAGGTAGATTATCTGGTACATGCTGAAGAAGATGAACTTGACCCAGCTTTGCAAGATTTACCAAAAATTCCGCGTATGACTCAGGTCAGTACAGAGAAATAAGTAAGACATTAAAAAGCCCAAGCTGAACTTGGGCTTTTTAATTTATTGGGCTTATTTGAGTTGTTCTATCAGTGTTGGATAAATCAGCCCATCTACATTTTGTTCAGTTTTATAAATACCGTTTTCAACGTTAAATTTATTGACGTGATAGGTCGAGCCATAAATCGAGTCAAAACCATCTGATTTAACAAATACCTTTTTATTGGCATTGATATCTAATAGATGCGTTCCGCTGACCATCAACTCATATTGTTTTGGATCAACCCCTGAACGATTGGCCATAATTTTAACTGCATCGGCATGGGTTGCAGGGTCATTAATATATTTAACTGTTTTGTCCCACACCTGAATGATTTTTTCCCATTCTTCTTGATGAGCAGTTAAATGACTCATGTTAACAGTCAGGGTGTCATAGATTAAACCCGGCTTGTCTTTAGAAGTATAGATAATTTTTGAACCTGCCACTGCTTTTAATGCCTGACCTGCAACAGGTTGCCAAACAGCAATCGCGGAAATATCGGGGCTATTGAACACTTGAGGTAATTGGTTCGTTGCTGAATTTACCAACTTCACCTCATTCGCTTTAATGTTATGGTCAGTCAAAGCAGTTGCTAACAAAAGATGGTCAACCAAGCCTTTTTCGACACCGATTGATTTTCCTTTTAGGTCTTGAATGGTATTAATACCCTCTTTTGCAATAATGACATCATTGCCCGCAGAATAATCTGTTGCCAAAATCATCATGCCTTGAGTGCCACCCGAAGCTGTTACCAAGTTATCACCATTGGTGACCAACACAGCGTCAAGCTGATTTGCGGAAAAGGCTGAAAGCGAAGCCGAATAATCAAACCACTTAAACTCTACATTTAACCCTGCTTCTTTTAACCAGCCTTTTTCGATCGCTACTTGCCAAGCCACCCAGCCTGGCCAATCACTATAGCCAATGGTAATTGGTTTTGTATTTGTGGCTGCCTGAGCATCTTGTTTAGCTTCGGGCACTTTAGCGGTATTGTCACACCCACCCAATACAACTGCCGATAAAATAGATACGGATAACAATGCTTTTTTAATCATATAGAAACTTCCCCAACATTTTTATTAACAACACTTTGAGCGGTTTGATTGAGTGACTGTATATAGGCTCGCCAGCCTCCAAAATGGCTAATATCGGTTGCATCGTGAATGACATAAGCTTCGCAAACAAAGCCTTTGACCCATGTTCCATCTTTTAATTTGAGGTTGCCAATGCCAAGTGGTGCAGGTACTTCAGCCACAATCGCTCCAAAATTTGCTAATGGAACATTCCACACTTCAACTTCAATTGCCGTACCTGCTGCATCGCATTGCAGCCCCGGCTTTGGTGGCGTGGTATTTTTTAAGGCAAAGAGTTTATAAATTTCTGCAGTCTGAGTTTTCTTAAGCAAAGTGGCATTGCGACTAGTGAGCTGAAAATTAAGCGGCATGCCTGTTAAGTGCGCTCCCACTACAGCAAGCTGCACTGAATGATTCGATTGGATGTCTATACTTTTTTGATAATGTTGGGTTGATTTACCCAAACTCAGCGGTGTTTCGGTTTGCCAGAGCTGCGCAAAATTAGCGAGTGCCTGATCGTGCCAAGCTGGTGCAATAAAGGTTACTCCACTTGGTAAACCGTCTTCACGGAGTACATTTGGTAAGGCCAGTGCAGAAAGATCTGCAAAATTTACAAAGTTAGTATAGGTCCCCATGTGCGCGTTTTTAGTCAACGGATCGGCTTCAACTTCGACAATGGTATAAATGGTTGGCGCTGTTGGGACCATCAATGCATCAAAAGGCTCTAATACCAAATTAATTTTTCGAGCCAGAACGGCACGGTTATATTCAGCTTGAAGTGCATCTGTTGCTTTGAATTTATCTGCCTGCGCAATAATTTGAGCAATAACTGGATGAGTCTTTTCACGGCTTGTCATGCGTTCAACGGCGACTGTTCTTTCCGCTACCCATGCATCATTATAAAGTGCAGCAGCAAGCTCATTAAACACGCTGAAGTCAATACTCTCTACTTCATAACCCAGCTTTTTTACACGTTCAATTGCAACTAAAAAGGCTTTTTCAGATTCAAGATCATCATAAAACTCAAGCTGAGCTGGAATAGCTATTTTTCGTTTAGAAAAATGCGTCGGTACATTGGCTGGATGTATTCGTGAATATTCATCTGTTTCATCATAGCCCTGCATTAAATTGGCAACGGTCCACGCATCATCAATATGCAGCGCAAAAATAGAAATGACATCAATGGTCCGACATGCAGGAATTAAACCTGTAGTAGAAAACCAGCCCTTTGTCGGTTTAAGGCCCACAATATTGTTATGGCCCGCTGGTACACGCCCTGACCCCGCCGTATCAGTCCCCAAACTAAAAGGCACAATACCGTTAGCAACCACCACCGACGAACCAGAGCTTGAACCACCGCTGATGTATTCGGGATTAAAACTATTTTTTACTGCACCATAGGGAGAGCGAACCCCGACCAGTCCAGTCGCAAACTGATCGAGGTTGGTTTTGCCCACCACAATCGCTCCTGCTTTTTTCAGCTTGGCAACTACGGCAGCATCTTGCTTAGCTAAATATTGAACCTCTTTACAAGCAGCAGTTGTGTGAAAACCAGCGACATCAATGTTGTCTTTAACTGCAAATGGCACACCGTACAGAGGTAGGTCAGCAATATTCTGGTCTTTTAAAACATTAATTTGCGATTGAATCTGCTCAACGGAGGCAATTTCAATCCATGCATGGTCATCATTTTTAATTTCTGCAACATAAGCAATCAGACTTTCAATATGGATTTGTCCAGTTTGATATGCTGTTTTCCAGTCTGGGATTGTCCATAAATTTTTCAACACGCTACTCCTCATTTAGTCATTTTGCTGTATAGGCGGCATCACGGCATCCATCAGTTCTAAATGCCCCTTGATTACCCCTTTAAGCACAATAAATTGCTGGCTAATTTGTCTGAGTTCAGAGCTCGCACCCTGCATTAACATGACTTGCAATATCTTTTGTTGGTCGAGTTGAATATGAAGTGAACTAATCACCTGTGCTAAAAACTGTTGCTGTAAATCGACCAATTGATTACGCAAGGTCATTTGGTTAGCGTCATAAAGTAGCGTCAACGTGCCCACCATGACTTCATTAGCCTGTGCCTGCTCCGCGATGAGATGTTTATTAATCATGTCGACAATCGCTTGCGAGCGACTTTCATAGTTCTGCTCGACAATTTTTTGGTCGAGAGCGTTGAGGGTCATTTCAGGTACGGTAATACTGATTCGAGCCAACTTTTGTTTTGCCACAGTCTTATCCTTTTGTTTTAGTCGGATAATTGTTTTGTTTGATATATACGCCTGCACGTACGCTGAGCAATTCGACTAAAAAGGCTTTTAAAGTTTGCTTTGGTTGAACCACAGGTTTTACATCGTTCATATCACACCTCTAGCTTGGTATTACCAAATTCAGTTTTTGTATTACTAATATGAGATGCAGAAAATGTGCCAGTTTTTAAGTGTCGTTTTGATAGGCTTTATGGGTATTTATGAGTGATTTTTGGGCAAAAAAAAGCCCCATGCACAGGAATGGGGCTAATTGAAGTGAGTATTAAAAAATCAATCTTTTATACTAGTTATAATAACTGTGAATCAAACTTTTATTCTGAAACCTCAGATAGACTAATCAAACTATGAGCCCATACATATAAAGAATCTAAAACTGGCCTAAAAGTTTTTCCAAAATCCGTCATTTCATAGACAACTTTGATCGGTGCTTTTTCACCATAAACCGTTCTAGAGATTAAGCCGCTTTGCTCTAACTGCTTGAGTTGAAGACTTAATGTCATTTCAGTAATTGTAGGAATGAGTTGCTTGATTTCATTAAAGCGTTTCGGCTTATCTTTTAAATAATACAAAATCACGCATTTCCATTTTCCACCCACCAAGTCCATAGCCATACTGATATGACATGGATAAGTTTTTCCATTTACCGTGACTTCACATGTATTTTCAGTATTTGCCATTTTTTAACGCTACCTATCAACTTTGATAGTTATTGTACGCCAATACTATAAAAATTATAGTGACTATTATTTTTATAGTTTAAAGGCACTCTCATGGCTTTACTGATTTTAGCTCATCCCTACTACGCGCAATCTATTGCAAATAAAACGATTGTGAATGAACTCGTAAAAACCGATCTGGACCTCGAAGTCCGAGATATTTTCCAACTTTATCCAGACTACCAAATTGATGTAAGTGCCGAACAAGAAGCCTTGTTACGCCATGACACGATCATTCTGCAATATCCAATGTTCTGGTTTAATATGCCGGCAATTTTGAAATTATGGTTTGATGAGGTCTTTACTTATCAGTTTGCCTATGGCTCTCAAGGCGATAAATTAAAAGACAAAAAAGTCATTATTAGTATGACGGTCGGCCAAACTGAAGCCAACATGGTGAACGACCAAGAAAACTTAATCGATAGCTTTTTAAAAGCGGTTCAATATTCAATTCAATATACACAAATGCAGTTAAGCGCCACTTACTTGCTTTATGACGTTTCGCCTTTATCAGGTAATCCAGAGTCGAAAATTAAATTAGAAGCTGTTGAACATGGTCATAAAGTATTAAAGCATTTGACCGAAGCATAAGGTTTAAAGAGAGCATCGATATAGATGCTCTCTTTTTAATTTAGGCCACAGGTGCCAAAGTAAATAATACTTGTCCTGTTTTTACGGTTTGCCCCTTTTCAATAGTAATGGTTTCAACTTTCATGCGTTCGGGTGCAATAATTGGAATTTCAATTTTCATTGCCTCAATCACCGCAAGGGTTGCACCTTCTTCAACAATATCTCCCAACGCGCATTCGATTTTCCAGATTGACCCCGGCATGTGTGATTCGACTGCACAGCCCCCTTCAGGAATAACTACGGTTTCACCTTCATCAACTGCATCTAGACTTTCAGAGATATATTCTTGCAAACCTGCTTCATGCCAACGGCGGCGTTCAGCCTCGAAATTGGCTTGCTGAGTGTCTTTAAAGGCTTGAATGGTGTCTTGATGTGTTTTTAAAAACGCGTTGTACTCTTTTAAGTTGAGTACGCCATCTTCAATGCGAAGTTGTAGACGGCCTGCCTTAAAGTCTTCACGCATTTGCAGAAGTTCTGTCTCAGAGACTTCATAAAACTTAACTTGGTCAAAAAAGCGCAGTAGCCACGGTTTGCCATCTTCGAAGTCGGCATTTTTACGGTAACGGCTCCACATTTGGGTGGTACGGCCAACAAACTGGTAGCCACCTGGCCCTTCCATACCGTATACACACATATAAGCACCACCAATCCCAACAGCATTTTCAGGTGTCCAAGTTCGCGCAGGGTTATATTTTGTGGTGACTAAACGCTGACGTGGGTCGAGTGGTGTCGCAACGGGTGCACCTAAATACACATCGCCTAAACCCATCACCAAATAGTTCGCACTGTAAACCACATCTTTAACCGCTTGCTTTGAAGCTAAACCATTAATACGGCGAATAAACTCGACGTTATCGGGGCACCACGGCGCATCTGGACGAACAATTTGCGTATAGCGCTCGGTGGCAAGCTGAGTTTGTGAATCTTCCCAAGCTAAAGGCAAATAGACAGTCCGTGAAGGAACTTGCATATTTTGAATGTCGGGTAACTCGGCTTCTGCTTGCTGAAGTTTCTGTAAAAGCTCAAGTTG
This sequence comes from Acinetobacter sp. GN11, assembly GCF_054823985.1. Classification (NCBI taxonomy): domain Bacteria; kingdom Pseudomonadati; phylum Pseudomonadota; class Gammaproteobacteria; order Moraxellales; family Moraxellaceae; genus Acinetobacter; species Acinetobacter sp. GN11. Next base: position 10,913 of record NZ_JRVL01000093.1, read on the forward strand.
ATCGAGCTGGATTGAATCAAAATGAATTTGTAGTGAACGGATGCCCGGTGTTAAGTCGATAATGCCCTGAATGTTTTGATCTTTGACCCATTGCATGAGTGCATGAATACGGAAGCGTAAATTCAGATCGAGTACTAACTCACCATATTCCACCAACAAATAGCTATTTCCAGCTGGTCTATAGGTCACATTTGGTAAGTCAGCTTCACCTTCTAAAATTGCCAAAACTGCATCTTTTAGAGTATCGAGTTCTGCTTGAATGATTGGACTAAAATCAACCAAAGTTGTATCAGTCGCGATTAAACTTTGATGATATTGTTGATCGAGTGCTTTCGCTTGTGCATAACTCACAGGCACAAATTTGACTTTATCGCCTGCTTTAAGTTGCCCAATTTTCCAAAGCTCGGAATGAATCACCACTGCAGGACATACAAAACCGCCTAAGCTCGGACCATCCGGACCCAAAATAATTGGCATATCGCCCGTAAAATCAATCGCACCAATCGCATAAGCATTGTCATGAATATTGGATGGATGTAAGCCTGCCTCGCCCCCATCTTCACGTGCCCACTCAGGTTTGGGACCAATTAAACGAATGCCTGTACGGCTTGAGTTATAGTGAATTTCAAACTCATTGACAAAGAACGTATCAATATCTTGTTTGGTAAAAAAGTCTGGCGCACCATGTGGACCATACATGACTGCAATTTCCCAGTTTTGGGTAAAGCTAGGAATTTTCGCGTGAGCTAATGCAGTGGTTGATTGAGCTGAATATTCAGTAATCGGCAGCATATCGCCAATTAATAAATTACGTCCCGCATGTCCACCAAACTGCCCCAAAGTAAAAGTCGCCTGTGACCCTAAATAGTCAGGAACATCAAAGCCACCTTTAACACCTATATAGCTACGGCAACCTGAACGGATAAGCCCACATTTTAAAATCTGGCCTTTTTTTACATTGATGGTTTGCCACATCGGCACAAGTTCGCCATCAAGTTTTGACGGCATATCACCGCCCGTAATCACAATTTGGCTGTCACAGTGAAACTTTAAGGTCGGCCCTTGTAAGGTGCATTCAAGCCCTGCGGTATTTAACTCATTGGCTAAAAGCTGGTTTGCTACAGTTAAACTGAGTGGATCGATTGCACCTGATGGCGGCACCCCAACATCCCAATAACCTAGTCGACCTGTTACATCTTGAATGGCAGTTTGAATGCCTGCCTGCAACACCTCAATTTTTTGAGTTTTCCATTCAAACGTATTTAAAAACCGAGTGGTTTGGGTACCTAACGCAAACACATTGCAAGCAATAATATTTTGCAAATACTCCAAATTGGTTTCGATACCAGCCACTTGCGTGTTGGCAAGACTAGCACCCATTGCCTGTATGGCTTGGTCCCGTGTTGCAGCAGTTACAATGATTTTGGCAATCATTGGGTCATAAAAAGACGATACTATTGAACCGGTTTCTACCCATGTTTCGACTCGGGCTTGCGGGTCAAATTTAACATGGGTGAGTAAGCCTGCACTTGGTTGGAACTGTTTAATCGGATCTTCAGCATAAAGACGAACTTGAATAGAGTTCCCTGTTGGCTCTAACTGTTCAGTGGGTGCTGACCAGTCACCACTTGCTAAGGTAACCATCCACTCGACCAAGTCGACACCAAACACTTGCTCGGTCACGCCGTGTTCAACCTGCAAACGCGTGTTAACCTCTAAGAAATAAAATTCTTGGGTTTCGGTGTCCATAACAAACTCAACTGTGCCTGCCGAACGATAGTTCACCGACTGCATCAATTGAATCGCGACCTTTTGAAGATAGTCGCGTTGCTGTTCATTTAAGTGGGGCGCGGGTGTTTCTTCAATGACTTTCTGATTACGGCGTTGCACCGAACAATCACGCTCCCCCAAAGCTAACACTTGCCCTTGTCCATCACCAAAAATTTGAACTTCAATATGGCGCGCATGTTGTACAAATCTCTCCAAGTACAAACCCGCATCTTTAAAATTGACCTGAGCTAAATAAGACACAGTTTGATAGGCATCTTTTAACTCGGTTTCGTTCCAGACCAAACGCATGCCAATACCACCGCCACCCGCGGTACTTTTCAGCATGACCGGATAGCCGATACGGGCCGCTTCAGTCAAGGCTTCAGCTTCATCTGCAAGGAGTGAACTACCCGGAAGTAAAGGTACATTGCTTTTAATAGCGAGTTCACGTGCCGTATGCTTTAAACCAAAATCGAGCATTTGGCTTGAAGTTGGCCCAATAAACGCAATGCCTTGGCTCTCACACAAATCACAAAATTCGGCATTTTCAGACAAAAAACCATAACCAGGGTGAATGGCTTCTGCCCCCGACTGTTTTGCAACTTCAAGGATTCTTTCAATATTTAAATAGCTTTGATGAGCAGGTGCAGGACCTATTAAGAAAGCTTCATCAGCTAAGGTCACATGTAACGAATCACGGTCGGCTTCGGAGTAAACTGCAACCGAAGCAATACCGAGTTTTTTGAGGGTACGAATTACGCGACAGGCAATTGCACCGCGGTTGGCAATCAGAACTTTTTTAAACATGCTTACACCCCTTCCGCTTCGCGAACAACCAGTTGAATTTTGGTTGGGTTATAGGCATTACATGGGTTATTCAGCTGCGGACAATTGGAAATTAAAACGATTAAATCCATTTCTGCCCGAACTTCGACGTATTTACCCGGCCCTGAAATTCCATCATCAAATTTAAGCTGACCGTCTGGCGTTACTGGCACATTCATAAAAAAGTTAATATTTGGGCCGATATGACGGACATTTAAACCATGCTTTTTTGCAATCGGGTGTTTTGCCAAGGCATACATAAAGTTGTTACGGCAACTATGCATAGGGTAGGTTTCATGTGCATAGCGAACTGTATTACTTTCACATGAACAAGCACCACCAATGGTGTCATGGCGACCACAGTTATCATCATGAATAACCGCAATTGGGCGGCCAAAGTTACTATAGAGCTTGGTGCCTTTTTCTAAATAAATCTGTTGGTTAATGGCCAAAGTGTCCATTGCGCTATAACGCTCAGTTGGGTTTTCGGCACTCATAAACAAAGTATCGACTGCTTGGTTTCCCTCAAGGTCAATAATTCGAAAATATTGGCCCTTTTTAACCTCACACATCCACGCTTCACCCGCAGGACAAACTTCATTTAAAACTGCTTTTTCAAATGATTGTAAAACTGTCATGATGCTTCTCCTGATTTAAATATTGCTAAGCGCGTAGTAGCGGGCTGTGTTTTGAAACGCACGCTGATTTTGTGAACATGCATCACGACAAATATCGCTGTCTGTTAGTGAATTGGCTTTAAATAGACTGAGTTGAATATCGGCAGGTTGATAGCTTGGACTGGTGTCTAAACCATGCGGCGCGGCAGATAAAAATAGTAGGCAGTCCATTTCAAAACGCAATTCAATGGTTTGATCGGTGTTATCAGAACTGACATAAGACAAAGCGCCGTTTTCATCTGGCACAACTTTAGAAAATAGGTTAACAGCGGCACTCAGGTCTTGGCTGGCAAGTCCGTATTTACACATTTCAATGAGTAAACTGTCTAAGCCGTTTTGGTACATATCATTGCGAGCATCTTGAAATGAGCGATTGCCGAATTGCTTTTCAATTTGTTCTGGTCGGCTTGGACCACAAAGCGCGTCATTCCAACCATGATCGTCATGAACAATGGAAGCCATGACACGGCCAAGGTCCGAATACAGCACATTGGAAGCTTTTAAATAGGCAGTATGTTGCCCTTTTAAACTGTCGGGCATGTTAAAGCGTTCAAGCACATCGGCAGCATTTACACAAAACAAAGAAACGTTTGCTTGCGCGCCAAGTGATTTAAATCTAAGAATGGTTCCCTTTTGAATACGGCCCGACCAGTGATGTCCTCCGGGTAAAAGTTCGGTCCAAATCGCCTGATTGTTATTATAACTTGCAGTGTTCATAGCTACTCCTGTCGGATAGTTTTAGACTTCCTCCCGGGCTTTTATCCCTCCGTGTAGTTCGCTAGGAACCGTGAACTCTCGGTCCAGTCATACATGAAGTATCGGAACCCTAGATCACTTTTGATTACTTATGACTATGCAAAGGACATGCCAGTTTAGTATTACGATTTTGATTAAAAGTAATACTAAACTTGGGCAATTTGAGTGCGCTTTAGAATGGAAAGTAAAAAGCTGCACCAAAAATTGTGCATTTCATAGCAGCAATACAGCATCGACACCGCAGTAATTGCTTCTATAGAGATTTGAGTAACAATTAATGAATATAGGATTATTTCAGCTAGGGATGTTTTTATTTTTTGCCCCAACAAAAAAGCCAATCATCTCTGCAATAAAATGATTGGCTCTGTCGTACAAGTTTGAATTAGTCTAACTTAAGTTGTTGTCTGAGCTTTAAGATATCGACCAGACCTTTGTCTCTGGTTTGATATAAATCGATATCCTTATATTGAGTTAAAAGCTGATTAGTTTCTGCTTCCAACAACTCAGTTGTCTCGTCTGAATGTTGAAATGCGTGCATATCGTTCCACCATTCTGTCATTGGCGGGCCTAAATGATGAATTGCCTCTTTAAAGCCCTTTTGGTTTGCCAGCTGCATATTAATGTAGGGGCCAAATAGTGCCCATCTTAAACCTGGCCCACTGGTAATCGCGACATCGACATCTTCGGCAGAGCACACGCCTTGTTCAACCAGTGAAAAGGCTTCTCGCCATAGCGCAGCTTGCAAGCGGTTTGCTACATGCCCTTTGACTTCTTTATTTAAAACGATTGGATTCTTGCCCAATTGTTTATAGAACTCGGAAGCCTGTTTTAAAATTTGTGGAGACGTCAAATTACCACCAACAATCTCAACCAAAGGTAAAAGATGAGGCGGATTAAAAGGATGCCCTAGTAAAATACGTTCAGGATGTTTGGCCTCTTTTTGAAAATCAGACACTTTTAAGCCTGACGAACTTGAAGCAATAATGGTGTGTTCAGGGCAATATGATGTGATTTCTTGATATAGCTTTTGTTTTACATCCAGACGTTCAGGGGCATTTTCTTGAATAAAATCTACATCTGAAACTGCATCTTTTAAGTGATTAGAAATTTCCAGATGAAGCAGTACATCTTGTAGAGAATGGGTGTATTCAGAGTTTCCATCCAAAGCCAATAAATCATTTAAATTTGCGTATATTCTTTTTTTAAAAATCGCTTCATCTATAGGATACGGGTCATAAACCTTAACTTTAAATCCTTTATATAAAAATAAGGCGGTCCAACTTGCTCCAATTACGCCTGCTCCTACCACACCAACCGTTTTAATAACTTCCATATTTTCCTCGTAAAAATGTTGTTTTATTCGAAATTTCTTTACCCAATTGAATGCTTAAACAAACATAGCAGATTCAACCAATCAATAAATTTAATTGTTTATATTTTATATAATTTGTCCTATATTCCCTATCTTGAAAATTTATTCCTTTCGCCAGCACAGCTTAATCTTTTACCATTTTCTAACCGTTATTTACTGAATTTTATGTCAAAAAATCTAGCAACATTGATTGGTCTAAGCGCCATTCTCATGTGGGCATCTATGGTCGGTCTGATGAAACAAGTCAGTGCCGCCATTGGACCTGAGCTAGGTGTTACGCTTATTTATTCTTTAAGTGCGCTACTGTTGCTTGCCATTTTCAAAGTTCCAGACTTTAAGCAGATTTCTAAAAAATATTTAATATTAGGTACAGTCCTGTTCGTTGCTTACGAGCTGTGTTTTTCATTTGCAATTGCTTATTCTCAAAGCCCTCAACAGGCAATTGAAGTCAGCATTGTTAATTATCTGTGGCCGAGTTTAACGGTTTTGGCTTTTGTTATTTTTAAGGAATTAAAGTTTAATTTTCTTATTATTCTCGGCTTGCTTATTTCAATTTCCGGCATTATTTTTATTCAAACTGGAAGCGGTGATTTTAGTCTAAGTAACATTGTCGATAATTTGCATAGCAACCCTCTGAGCTATATTTTGGCATTTGTAGGTGCCATTATTTGGGCTTTTTACTGTGTACTCACCAAAAAAATGAGTAATGGGCAAAACCCGATCTCTATTTTCTTTGTTTGTGTCGCACTCACACTATGGCTCAAGCTGCTTCTCTCTGGGCAATTTGCCATTCCTTCAATGGATATTCCAACTGCAATCACCCTTTTAGTTGCCTCCGCTGCAATTGGCTTTGGCTATGCGGCATGGAACATTGGCATCATTCATGGAAACATTACCATGCTTGTGGTTGCCTCGTATTTCACCCCTATTATTTCATCTATTTTGGCGATGTTTGTTTTACAAACTCAATTGTCCTTAAGCTTTTGGCAAGGAACAGCCATGGTTACGGCTGGTTCATTTATTTGCTGGGTTTCAACCAACTGGTCTGTGATTCAACCTTTCTTTAAAAAATTAAGAAAAGACTAAAAAGCATTGTAGATTTATTGCAATGCTTTTTTCAAACTTACGATAACTCCGATGAAGTAGAATTCCCCCATTGCCCAAAGCGTGCTAATATCCAAATTCTGACAATCACCAATGTCAAAATTATTTTCAGAGGAAATAAGATGTTAAAAACTCAAAAAATCAACATCGTACAAGAATTTGATGCACCCGTAGACAAGGTCTTTGCAGTCTTGAGTGAACATGAAAACCTAAGCAAACTTTTCGCTCCTGCTAAAGTGACTCGCATTAGCAACGGAAAAGACGCTCGTAATGGTGTTGGCTCTGCTCGTAAAATGTCTATGCCATTTACCCCGTCATTTGTAGAAACAAATTTAGTCTACAAAGAAAATGAACTGATCGAATATGCAATCACAAGCGGTATTAGCCCAATTAAAGGTCACCGTGGTGTAATGAAGTTTATTGATTTGGGAAACAACCGTACTCGTTTGGATTACACCATTAGCTTTAAAGGACGAGTGCCTTTTCTTGGCCCGATCATTAAAGCAGCTTTACAAAATGGCGTAAGTCGTGGACTTAAAAAACTTAAGTTTTAATCACTAACTTAAAAAGTAAAAGGCCCGATCTAGGGCTTTTTATTTTTTCACAAAAACAAAAGCCGACTCGTTAAAGTCAGCTTAATACCACAGTGTGAGAAAATTGCTTAAGTAATTATTGTTCGTGGCAATCTTCTATCTATTTTCTTTTTCTAACATTAATTTACACCTTGGTTATGACTGTTTGATTAAAAAGAAATCAGAAATACCAAATAAAATGCAAATTAATTCACCTTTAATAGAATAAATGTAAATCAATTAACATTTATTAAAAATGATGTATATCAACCACATCTTTAGAAATTTTCTAAAGTTTAGTATGCTGAAAATAACTTACTAATTAATAGAAAATAAGCAATACAATGGAACATCAAAGTTTGTTAAAGGAATTAAATTCGCTTATTGAATATTATTCCAAAAGAACAGATTGTCCACCTACCAGAATTCGTATAGGTTACAGAGCCTATGCCAAACTCATGCAGAATCCAAAATTTGCTGATGAAGTAACAAACTCTGCTTTAGATCCAAACAAGCGTAAATATAAAAAGTTAAAAATCAAAGTCACGAAAGATGACGATCAACTAGAGCTCGAATAAATAAAAAGCCCAATTACGGGCTTTTTACTTTTAGAACGTGTGTGGATTTAGAGCTAAGAGAGCATTATTAAAAAATAATTTAGTAACTTGTCTCGCTCATCTACACTGTTTTTACTTAAAAGTTGAACCATTGCCCCATCAATCACAAACAAAAACATGTGGGCGTCTTTCATCGAAAATGTAGTTTTGACGGTTAAAAGCAGTTTATAAATTTCGTTGATTAGCCAAGTTCTATATTCAATCACCACGCTATAGGCTTTTGGGTAGAGCTTTTCAATTTCAAAAATTGCTTTAAAGGGCAAATGATAAAAGCCATTTAAGTCGGCATGTAGAAGGTAAATCTGCTTGAGTTTATCAAGCACCATTTGCTCTTTGTATGAATTAAGAATGGAAAATACTTTTACTTTGAGCGCATCTTTTTGAAAAGTCAGACACATCTCGATCAGTCGGGCTTTTGAGTGAAAGTCGTTATAGAAAGTAGCTTTGGGAATTTTGGCTTCTGCAATAATTCGGTCAACACCGACCTTATGAAAGCCATCTTGATTAAATAAATCTTTTGCTACGTGAAGCACGCGCAGCGCTCTAAATGAAGATTCTAAATTTTTCATGTATACCGCTTAAAATAATTTTTTGTTGTATCTAAAAGAGAT
>NZ_JRVL01000094.1:0-6437 GCF_054823985.1 Acinetobacter sp. GN11
ATAAATATTGTGAGTTACAAATCACATTTTAAGATTAAAATAAAAAGATATAAAAAACCCATCTTACGATGGGTTTCAAAATTCATCTGGATTATGAATCTTTGTCCATTGAATGAGGAGTAGTTGTTTTATCTTGCTGCTTTGTGTCATTTTCACCTTGGCAAGCACTCACACTTAAAGAAATAATGGCAGCTAAACCCAAGGTAGCCATAATTTTTGTCATATTTCACCTCATGAATTATTCAATAGTGAGTTAATAAATACTTTTTATTAGTTTTACGATCAGCATAGGTTTCTAGGCTTTTTTGTAGATTTAACGCAAAAATGTAAAGCTCTTTGGTTTCACCTTTAAATATCAACTTAAAATTTGGTCATTAAACATTCACTGAGTGTCTGAGTGTTTTAATGAGTAATTCATACAGGTGGTCTACAGCTTTTGACTCTAAAGAAGACCTACTCCGATAAACAGCAGCCTCCATCGGCTCTAATGGCCCAAGTCCATGATCTGCACCTAATATGGTTAAATGCTCAGGTGCACTGCATTGTGTGAACACAGCGATTGCTAAACCGCTTTCAACTGCTGCAATTTGACCAGCCAAACTTGAACTGTTGTATACCACACGGTAACGGCGCCCTTGTAATGCCAAAGAATGAATAGCGCTCTTTTTAGCTTGACTGGTACTTTCGTAAACTGCAATTGGAAGCGGGTCTTCTCGCCAGAGTTCAAATTGTGGAGAGCCAACCCATACCATCGGTTCATGAAATAACAGTGTTCCTTGACGAGCGTTATCTCTTGAAATTAATGCCAAGTCTATATCACCACTTTCTACTCGTGGAATTAAAGAAGTCGACTGTTCACAAATTAATTCAATTTCAACCCCTCCGTAACGGGGTGCAAAACGTTTAAGTACGGGCGTTAAATATTTAGCAGCATAGTCATCAGGTACCCCAAGGCGTATACGGCCCTTTAATTCATCTCCGTGAAATGCCATTTGGGCTTCTGCATGTAAGTCAAGAATACGGCGCGCATAACCTAAAAGTAGCTGTCCTTGCGACGTTAATTCAATTTGTCGATGTGTTCGTATTAAAAGTTGGCAATGTAGCGCTTCTTCTAGTTTTTTTAGTTGCATGCTCACCGCAGACTGAGAGCGGTATAACTCAGGTGCTGCATTCGACAATGAGCCTGTATCTACGACTGTGACAAAACACTTTAACCAATCAATCTGTAAGTTTTTTATATTCATTACGACTTATCTATTCGATTTTCAAATAGTATATAAAAGAATTATGCGCTTTTCTTTATCTATTCTCTCTCCCATACTGAAATTAGAAGAAGTTAAAACAATTCATTTTTTCTGAAAGAAGCTATCCGTGAATTGATTAATGCCTGAATAACACGTTAATAGCGACACCTACTAACAATTTCATCACTTCGTATTTCTTAGGTATTACGCACTAGGAGGAGGTTTTATGCGCCTAAATAAACAGATGCTTGCATCACAAAGTGCGACATCTATTTTCGTTTTACTTTGGGGAAGTGCCGCAATTTTTACTCGTTGGGGGCTCGATAATGCCTCACCCATAGCATTATTAATTCTGCGCTTTTCTATTGCTTTAATTGTTCTGTCGCTACTGGCTATTTTTAGAAAAAGACTCTTACCTAAACATGGAACTAGAAAGCAAGTTCTGCTTACTGGGTTACTCATGATTGCAGGTTATTCAATTTGCTATTTTAAAGCGATGGCTCATGGGGTAACACCTGGTTTAATGGCTACAATTATGGGAATACAACCCATTTTAACGCTTTGCCTTCTAGAAAAGATTTTACAAAAAGAAAGGCTATTCGGTTTATTCATTGCTTTAGCCGGACTCATTATTTTAGTCTGGAAAAGCCTGACGATGTCTTTTATAGCACCAATCGGGATATTCTTTGCCTTGGCTGCCCTCATCTGTATAACCTTTGGGGCCATCATGCAAAAGAACATTCAACAAGCTCCTACAGATGTCTTACCGCTACAATATATAGTCAGTCTTGTGGTCTGCCTGTTTCTGGTTCCCTTTGAACATTTTGAAATAACGTGGAATTCACAACTGATTATTTCAGTCTTATTTCTAGGAATTTTAATTTCTGTAGTTGCTCAGCTTTTACTTTACCGGCTTTTAAGTCAGGGCAATATTGTCAACGTGACAAGCCTGTTCTATTTGGTTCCAATTGTTACTGCGCTCTTAGATTTTCTAATTTTAAAAAATACGTTACCTCTGGCGGGCTTAATTGGAATGATTGCAATTTTACTGGGCTTAATGCTTGTATTTAAAAAGAAGTAACTCATAAAAAATATTATATAAACCCTCGAATGAGGGTCTTATTTTGAGTAAAAATTTAATCTAAATTTTTCCAGTCTGTACCAATTTGGGCTAATGCTGGAAGTTCATCACTATTAAAAACATTAGAATTTTGATCAATAGCAAATCGATAGATGGGCATAGAATCAGCTTCCGTTTTCTTAAAGAATCTGAAGTTTTCCGTAGGGTGATAATTACCCGCTTCTGTAGATTTCACTGCTGTTCCTGACGGTATATGAATATAACTTTCACACGCCACTTCAACGTTATTTCCAGCAAGATCTTGGTAGGAAAATTTCATGTTTTAATCCTTTCTAAATTTTTATGATTGAGAAAAACTTAACATGCTATCTGGCTAAATTATTGAAACTTTTTTAACGAATTGTTTAAGTGTGTATATTTGGTTAAAACTAGAATTTTTGTAAAAAGAAATGCTCATCCCTGTAATGCATATTTTTATAAACGTATCTTATACCTAATCTAAATAGGATCTTTCATGCTGAGTAAAACAGCATTACTTGGAATACTTTTAAGTATTTTCTTTTGTTGTTTCAGCCATTCTTTATAAAATTTTTTATTAGATTGTTCTGAAAAATTGTCTTTGTGCTCGCTACAGGAAGTGTCGCCTATATTTCCAGATCGTGCACACGGCCAATTGTTCAATTGGGGTGTCAAAACAGCATTACTCACCCATGAAAGTTCTTCTAATCTAATCAAATTCATCTCTACTTCCTTGCTTTCCTATAGCGTCTTCAATCTTCGATTGATTCATATAAAGCTTTATTTTGAATAATTTATAGACGGCTATTGTTTTACTTTATAAGCCAATCCAATTGGAGCTACACACAAATAGCACACCCTAAAAATTGCAAAGTGCAAATTTTGTGTATTGATTTATCAAAGATGTAAGTTGCTATATGAGCACATAAATTGAGTTTAAATAGAATGAGGAAGATATTTAGAATGTTTTCTTCTTTGTTGCTTCAATTTCAGATATACTGAACTTAGTATGAGATGAGCCTTATATAGTTCATTGCTAGATCAATGAACGACTAAGCCCTTCGCTTTCGAGCAAGGGCTTTTTTATTGCCTATAATTTGAGAAAAATTATGCTCATATGAACTGGTGGGTCGACCATTGGTTTGCCTTTATAGAGCAGGTCTGTTAGATTGGTCTTGTTCACCAACTCCTATTGTTGATGAATACTGAAGCCTGATTCGTAGCATCAGGCTTTTTTAATGCTTAAAATTTGTATAAATGATCCTGCCAAAATGATCACATACGATCTAGGTGTGACCTAAAAACATAGTAAATCAAACTATAAAATAAACCGGCCTTATCTTACTTTTAGCCAAGTGCCCACTTCTTTTAATACATCAACTAAACTGTTTAATTTTTTGCCATCTTCGGTTAGTGAGTACTCAACTTTAACAGGAACCTCCGCAAAAATTTCTCTGTTAATAAAACCTTCTTCTTCAAGAAAACGTAATTCTAACGTTAACATTCTTTGAGAAATATTAGGTATTGCCCGTCTTAGCTCATTAAAGCGCATAGGTCTTTCGATGAGAAATGAAATAATTAACATTCTCCAGCGACCACCCAATACTGTCATTGCCTCTTCTACGGAACAGCCAGAAATATTATCTTTCATTGTTTAATAAGGTATAAAAAATATACCTATATAACAAAATGGTGCCTAATTTACAATCTATACCAAGTAGTAAATAATAGTTTTTTATCACCAAAAGACTGGCCTATATGATGGAATATAAAGAAGTTGCTAAAAAAACGATTAATCATTTGTACTCAGCACATGCATCTATACGAACCTCTGGCATTGATCCTCAAATAGTTGCTTTAGCTGAGTTATATGTTTCGCAAATCAACGGCTGTGCTTACTGCTGCGCTTTTCATGCTCAGGAATTAAGAGATATGGGACTAAGCCAAGAAGTGATTGATAAAATTCCGGGCTATAAACATTCGAATGCCTTTTCAAAGAAACAACATCTTGCTCTTGAACTTGCGGAGGCAGTCACTTTTCTATCTGACAAAATTGAAACTGTAAAAGCTCATTTAGCCGAATATTTTAGTGAAAGAGAGATTGTAGAGTTAACGACTAGCATTTCGCTTATGGGAGCATTAAACCGGCTCAGAATCACCTTAGAAGATAAAAGTTAATTCATCCAATTTCTATATGAAAAAGCCCTGACCATTCGAGGCTTTTTCATGTTTTTTAAAATTTTATAAAAAATTGAGATAACTATTTTCATGATAGAAATAATTTCTTTTCGATTGCACGACGATTCACCAGCCCTTGCAAACGCTTACCACCAGCATTGACCCAGACATCAAACTGGTTGGCAGCCTCTTTATAATCACCTAAATTTAAATTTTTGAGTAAGGTCGAGTTTTTAAAAGCCCCGACTCCAATGTTATAAGTTAAAGAGACTAATGCATCGAATTGGTTTTGTTTTAAAGGTACTTTTACAGCTCTATTTACTGCGCGCTCAAATATCTTTAAATCATGCTGCATATAAGCTTTAGCTTGTTCAAGCGAGCATCGGTCTCCTTCTCTTACACGCTGACCATTAGGATATCGCGTAGTGCCATATCCAATGGTCCAGACGCCAGTACCATCATCATAAGCACTGAGTTTTAATCCTTCAAAATTACAAATTAGATTTACACCATCTAAACTAAGAGACATCTCATCAACAGCGACGCCTATTAATTCATCACCATAATCAGTTGCTGTAGCAATATGATCGTTTGCTGCATCTTGCTGAGGCTTGGCAGTAAAAAATTTGCGAAGATAATCCAATATTTTTTGCATTTAATGCCCTGTTATTTACTTTTTCTCTGTAACCCAAAGCGTGATATACCCTTGAACTACTGGCTGCCCATCAGCTCTATAAGCATTAACTTTTATTTGCATATCTCCAACTTTCCACTCGTCATCAATTGTTGCTACTAATTTAATATCAGAATCTGCCTTAGCTACATAATTTACGCTCATACCTTTAGGTAACCATCTTAAATGTTGAGGTACTGATGCTTCAGCTAACACGCCCATGACAAACTCTAGCCCATTACATATGGCAATAACGTGTACCGTCCCAATATGATTTTCGATTGATTTATTTTTTTTGATTGAAGCTTCGCACACATTTAAATCTAATTTTTGGATAATTGGATTTACAGTCTGAAAATATGGAGCCACTCGACTAACAATCTTTGATAATAGCGTTAATCCGCCTGGTACATTTTTCAAAGTCTTAAACGCGAGCAGAACATCATTGACCGGTGGAACTACTTTATTTTTGATTTTGTTGGTAAATGCAGAAATATAATTACTCATAGTTTTACTTCAATTCGAGAATAAATCATTCATTAAATATATATGTACCCACCTCTACACTCATTGCTTAGTTCTCAATTTTTTGAGTCATTAATGATAATGATTAAATAACCTCGAACGTACCGTACTGTTCAACTAGAAAGTCCAAAATATTAAAAATGCCCAATATTGAATTGGGCTTTAAATTATTGTTCGATTTCGATGGGATCCCCATCTTCAGGACGAATGTGTCGTTCACCATCATCTGCGGGATCTACACTCGAGCCATCTTTGGTAATGCTGTTATACAACTCATCCTCTTTTTTATCATCGATAAATTCTTCATCGGCAAAATCAAGAGGCTCTTCATCATCGTCAAAATTTAAGGGTTTTTCTTCATCTATCATGAGATTCATCCTCTACTTAACTTGTGTCATTCCATGCTTAAATAATTAACGGCTACATTCAACACTAAACAATCATCATTTGTGTAACTGACACTTTCAGATACGTTTTAGTTTTTGTTATTTTCAAGATGGTTCAAAATACTACTAATTTTTAAAAGTAAGTAACCAAACAGTAACCCATTAAATATAATGAAAAGACCGACTGTAACCATTTCTTTAGACCAAACTTGAATAATGTCTAAATTATCATTTCTTGTTTCAACTTGCCCATATGACAAAATAAAGGCTATTCCCAAAACAATTCCAAATAAAATTACGCCCCATGCGACAACTGAGGTTGCCTTGCTTTC
>NZ_JRVL01000095.1:0-6824 GCF_054823985.1 Acinetobacter sp. GN11
TTTAATATTTACGTTATATAACAGTCGAGCAACCTGTCGAGATTTACAGGTTATAGTATTGGATAAAACTGATAATGATCCATCAAAACCAGTTCTAATATATCCAAGGTATGATTTATTGCTTGGAAATAGTGAGAAAGAATATGCCTTTCCACCACGTCTTTTATCTGATTCAGTTAAACCAAATGCAAATGGGGCGATAATTTTAGAATTAAGTTTTAAGTTCTTTGATGCTTATGATAATGAGCAATCCCAATTATTTCAATTTATGACCTTATCAAATCAAAAAGATGGAGAAGCTTTGATTCATCGTGTGAAACATGAAGATTAAAAACAATCAACCTCACTAAACCAATCTTCAAAATCATCTGGGTTCTCTTCAATTTCATCTCTAGCTGGAAGGGAAGTGAATTCAATTGGTGCTGAAGGATGATTACTTGCAAAATCAGCCAGTAAGTGAGCGATAGCACTATCCCCATGTCGATCTTTATTATTTGAGTTCGTTTTTCCCATTGCTGGAATACGCGCCACACCATTAACCATAACAAATGCCCTGTGATCTTCTAAAACGTCTTGATCCGCTGGCATATTCTCAATATCACCATCTTCTAACGATGATTTAAAATGCGGTGTATTCCTTCGATACCATGCTTCAGTCAACATAACAGCATCGATACATTCACCGTATTTGACTTGCATTGCTTCAGCTAAATAGCCACCATTACCACCGGCATCATGCGCACCTTTGCTAAAGTTAGGTAATATCCCAACAATAAGTTTCAAAAACTCTTCTTGCTGTTTGTATAGAACTTTAAACATTCCAAACAGGAAAGGAATACGTTTTATGTATTTTGCTGTTTTATTTAGGGCCAAAATGAACAAGTATTACGTTTACGTGCAAAGTCTAGACTATAATAAATGAACAGCTTTTTAAGTAATGCCTTAATTAAAGGTTTTAAGTACTCGTTATTGAAAAACTCTCAATTTCAAATTTTCTTTGATGAAAAATATAAAATGTAAAAAAAGGGAGAATTAATATTCTCCCTTTTTTATTATGCAGTGGTCGCAGTCTTTTCTTCTATCTTTTTCTTAACAATCGCATAGCTTATTCCTGTAACAATACTACCGGCAGCAATTGCAGCAAGGTAGAGCCAAGCATGATTAATTGCATTTGGAATTAAAAGAACAAATACGCCGCCGTGAGGAGTAACTAACTCGCAGTGGAATAGTGCAACAAGTGCCCCAGTCACAGCACCACCTAAAATACAAGTCGGAATAACGCGCATTGGGTCTTTAGCTGCAAAGGGAATAGCACCCTCGGAAATAAAACATAACCCTAATACGAAAGCAGCTTTTCCGGCATCTTTCTCTCCTGTACTAAATTTATTTTTAGCCACGAAAGTTGCAATGGCCATACCAATAGCAGGGACCATACCGCCCGCCATTGTTGCTGCCATTGGCATATAGGTATTTGTTGTCAACAATCCGACAGTAAAAGCGTAGGCTGCCTTATTGATTGGACCGCCTAAATCGATACACATCATGCTTGCTAATATAATTCCCATTAACACAGCATTTGTTGTACCCATGTTATTTAAGAAGTCTTTCATTAGCTCGAAAATATGTGCTACAGGCTGTCCAACCACATAGAACATAATAAGGCCAACAAATAATGTACCTAATAAAGGAATAATTAAAATCGGTTTAAGTGCTTCTAGACTAGTAGGAAGTCTGAGTTTTTTTGCAATAAAAAGTGCGATATAGCCCGCAAGGAAACCTGAAACGATGCCGCCTAAAAAGCCTGCTTGTAATTGAGAGGCGAGTAAGCCGCCGATTAAGCCAGGTGCGAGGCCAGGGCGATCAGCAATGGAGTAGGCAATATAACCCGATAACATCGGGACCATGAGCATAAATGCAGCGGCCCCAATTTGTTTTAATATGGCTGGTAAACTGCCTGCTTGCTCAGCAGCATTTAAGCCAAAGCATAGGGATAGGGCAATTAGAAGACCACCAGCTACCACCATAGGTAACATATAAGAAACACCTGTTAAGAGATGTTTATATACGCCAACTTTTTCGGTTTTATCCTTGTTCTCTGCTGATGTTTGTTGTTTACCTTGATCTAGAACTTGTGCATTACTAATCGCGTCAGCAAAGGCTTTATCTGTTTGCTTTAATGCAAAACCAGTACCGCATCGGTAAACACGTTTGCCTACAAAACGGTCTGTATTAACTTCAATATCAGTAGCAAGAATCACGATGTCCGCTGCAGCAATAGCTTGAGCTGATAAAATATTTTTTGCACCCACAGAACCTTGTGTTTCTACTTCAATTTCATAACCAAGTTTTTCTGCACCTTGTTGTAATGCTTCAGCAGCCATAAAGGTATGGGCAACACCTGTAGGGCACGCAGTGATTGCAACAAATTTAGTCGCTTTATTTGGCGATGGCGTATTATCACTCTGCCAATCTTGAGCTGGCTTTAAATTATCTAAGCCAGCTTGAAAAGCTGAATGAGCATCATTTTTGATTTCTTCAATGCTAATTAAAGATAAAGGGTGTGTACCAAAAATATTAAGATTTTTCGGACGTTGTCCAATAACAATGATTTGATCAAAGTTTTGATTTTCTTCGAATTCATCGAGCGAAATTATATTATTTTCGTAACCCTGTTGGGATGCTACCTGTGCAAGCTTTCGAGCTAAAATCAAAGCATTGACTTGCTGTTGCGGACTATTAATGACAAATAATAAATGTTTAGCAGTTGGCATCAGATTCACTCAATGAATTGATTGTAGTTTGGGCTTTTAATTGGTTTAGCATTTCAGCATTTGGAATACGAAAGCCAATTTGTGTTACAGCATGGCTCGCAATTGCAGTAGCCGTTTTCAATGTTTCTTCGGCAGAGAAGTTATTTATTAAGCCGTGAATCATGCCAGCTAAAAGAGAGTCGCCCGCACCAACGGTACTTTTAACTATCACTTTAGGGGCTTGGGCATGTAGTGGATGTGTTTCATGTAGCCAGTTTACACCGTCTTCACCCATCGAAATAACGACATGCTCAATTTTAGCTAAGTTTTCAAAAAGCTTTTTTTGTTCAGCATAAGTCGCGGCAGGAAGCTGATAACTTTCTACTAACTCATCTGTATTTGGTTTAATCATCCATGGTTGACATTCAATTGCAGCGACCAATGCTTTACCACTTGTATCAAGTGCAACTTTTTTCCCTTGCTGTTGAATGAGCTTAATAAGTTGCTGTAATTCATCAATACTAAAACCTTGTGGAAGGCTCCCGGCAATGGCAACTACATCTACTTGTGGCAAAATCATTTCGATTTTTTGAAAGAGATTCTTTTTATCTAGTCCAGAAACTAAGAAACCTTTTCCATTTAAATCGGTCATACGCCCAGAATGTTCAGCAATTTTTATATTTTGACGAGTCTCGCCTTCAATATAAATAAACTCAGCTTGGAATTGAGCCTCTTTAAAATGATCATCAAAAATTTGTTTGTTTGTTGTTCCTAGAAAGCCAGAAACAATAACTTCATGCCCCAAATCTTTTAAAACTTGTGCAATATTTAATCCTTTGCCTGCTGCATGTATTTCTACAGATTCTTGGCGATTTACCTCGCCAACCTGTAACTCATTGAGTTGTATCGTTACATCAATTGCAGGATTTAAAGTAATTGTTAAAACTTTAGCCATTACTGTTCCTAATCTTTAGATTTCTTGTTCGGATAACTGACGTACAGCAATGGCGCTTTCACATTCTAGTGCGCGTTTTGCAAGCGCTTGAGCTTGGCTGTAGTCAAGTGTACGAATTTGGGCTTTTACTAAAGGAATACTATTTGGAGACATGCTGAGCTCATCTACGCCTAATCCCATAAGAATCGGTACAGCTTTTGGATCAGCTGCGAGTTCTCCGCATATACCCACCCATTTGCCATGTTTGTGCGCAGCTTTTACGGTGTGATCAATTAATTGCAAAATACTTGGGTGGAGGCCGTCTGCTTCAGCCGACAGGATAGGGTGACCACGGTCAATAGCTAAAGTATATTGGGTTAAATCATTTGTTCCTATACTGAAAAAGTCCACTTCTTGAGCAAGAATAGGCGCAAGTAAAGCAGCAGAAGGAACTTCTATCATAATACCAACTTGTAAGTTGGCACATGGATGTACAGCTTTAACTTCATCAAGAATAGCTTTGGCAGCACGCCATTCTTCCACACGGCCAATCATTGGAAACATGATTCGTAAAGGACGATCATCTGCGGCTTTAAGCAAAGCGATAAGTTGTTGACGTAACAGCTCAGGCTGTCTTAGTGTCAAACGAATACCTCTTAGGCCTAAAAATGGATTTTCTTCTTCAGCAATTGGAAGGTAAGGAAGTGGTTTGTCACCACCTACATCAAGAGTACGTACTACAAGTGGGCGACCAGCAAGGCCATCTAGCACAACACGATAATCTGCTTCTTGGGTAGCTTCACTTGGAGCACTGCTATGAGCCATAAAAACAAGCTCTGTTCTAAGTAAGCCAATTGCTTCGGCACCACATTCTACTGCGTGGGCTGTAGCTTGAACTTTTCCTAAATTGGCAGCAACTTCGATTTGGTGTTGATCTAGGGTAATCGCAGGTTCTTGGCTGTGACGTTCAGCCTCTTCACGAATTTTTTGTTGAAGCTCTCGTTCTTGTTTGGCTTGTTCGATTTGCTGAGTGTTAGGGTTTAATACAAAAGTTCCTGTATCTCCATTAATTAAAAGAGAACTCTTTTGTTCAATATCTAGTACTTGATCACCAGCACCAACAATTGCAGGAATACCTAAAGCGCGAGCAACAATAGCGCTATGTGCACTTGCACCGCCTACAGCTGTCAAAATACCCGCTACTCGATCTTTATTAAGGCGAGCCACATCACTTGGGCCCACATCGTACATGATCAAAATATAAGGTTCTTTAGGTTCCTCGATGATAACTTCACCACAGAGTTGTGCTAAAACCCGATCGCCAATATCACGTAAGTCTGTAGCACGCTCAGCCAGTAAACGATCTGGTAAAGCTGCTTGCTCTTTAGCTGCTGCTTCAATATGTTCATGCCAAGCAGCAGGAGCAGAAAGGTTTAAGTTAATCTTTTGATAAACACCATTAATAAGATCTGGGTCGTCTAGCATTTCCAAATGTGCTTGGAAAATTTGCTTAATTTCAGCTACTTCAGATTTTGCAATAACTTGGTGAATATTGTTTTTAACTGCGTGAAGAGCAATATCAAGTTTCTCTTTTTCTGCTTTAACGCTTAAACCCATACGTTCATATTGGTAAACCTTGGGTTTGATGACATGTACGGGGCCAAAAGCTAGACCACTAGAAGCTGGAATGCCAGTATTTGTACTCAATGTTTTCGGGTGTGATTTTACTGTTTGAGGTGATTGAGCTTCTTTTGCATCTGAAGATTGAATAGGTTCAACTTCTTCTCCTAAGCCTTGTTGCACAGCCTGAATAACTTTATCTAAAGCTGCAACAGCATCTGTTTCTGGTTCGGCAATAAAACGTAGGGTCTGGCCACGTTTACATCCTAGAGCTAATAAACGAGTCAAGCTTTTAGCTGAAACAAAATTACCTTCGTCGACCGCGACTTGAATATCACCTTGAAAACTTTTAGTTAAGTTCACCAAATGAGTCGCTGGTCGTGCATGTAATCCATGGGCATTGGCTAATACAACCGAGCGATGAGGCCAATCTGGAATAACATCTGCACCAATAATTTTAGCAATCTCATTTGGTGCTTGTGTTTGATCTAGTTGTGCGACTTGTTCTGGGTTAAATAAAATATCAATCAGTCTGTTAAATCTTTGGCTATCTAACTGCTCATTGGCAGCAATACAGACGAGAGTATTTAGTTTTTGTCCATTTACATCTAAAGCATTGCGTGGCTTTACAATACTGATTGCTGGTTGTTGAACAAACTTACTGCTAGAAATCGTCCAGATCTGGTCTTGTAACTGGATAACTTGATCTGGCTCAAGTGAGCTTAGAAAACCACATTTTACGAAATTATGTTTTTTTAGAATTTGAGAGGCTGACCACAATAAGTCTTCAATATCTTGAGATTCAATTTCAGTTTGAATTAAATTTTCGTGAAGAGTTAAAGATAAGGGTTGAGCTTGCAAGAGTTCAATAATTTGTTCAGATTGAGTCGCATTTTTTACCTGTTCACTTACATCCTGCATTAACGCTCTAGTTAATATTTGTAGTACTTGTAAATGCTCATCAGATTGTGCTGCAATAACAACAGCTAAATAAATCGTGTTTTCCCCATCCCAGATTATTCCTTCAGGGAAGTGAGCTAACCGAATACCTGTTTCTAAAATAAATTCACGAGATTGTGGCGTACCATGCGGAATAGCAATACCTTGGCCTAAATAGGTAGCGCTTTGTTGTTCACGATTGATGAGTCCTGTTACATATTCAGGTGTAACTAACCCATCTTTTACTAATATATCTACTAGACACTGTAATGCATGCTTTTTATCAACAGCATGTTGATTCATATGAATATGTCGAGGCTCGAGTGCTAGCATACTTATCCTTGAACAATTTCTTAGGTTTTAACTAAAACAGAAAAAAAGAAGCTGTTTGTATTAAAATAGGTTGGTTTACCTGTTTTTAAACAACAGCTTCAGACAAATTACCATAGCAGAACTTTAAGCTTATATCGACGTATTTACGTAAATAATGCTTATTTAAAATACAAAGGAATCACGACTTAATATATGTAAGTTTTTTATAGTAACTATAAATTTAATAAAGTGATTTTATAAAAAGGGGA